>JAJHRV010000054.1 GCA_020833525.1 Thermosphaera sp. | reverse complement strand
GCCAGGAGAGCAGTGATCAAGACTCAAGTGAGAGACATGATCATACTGCCCGAAATGGTTGGGTTAACCTTTGCTGTATACAATGGAAAGGAATACGTACAGTTCAAGGTAACACCGGAGATGATTGGGCATAGACTTGGAGAATTCAGTATTCCAACAAAGAAAGTCACTCACGGTGAGCCTGGTTTAAAGGCTTCGAAGAGCAGTAGATTCGTCGCTGTTAAGTAGGTGTTTAACTATGCCTACATGGCACTACTCCGTGAAACTCGCCGATGAATCTAAATTCGCCAAGGCAGTGAGATACGATATACCAGTCTCGATAAAGTATGTGCGTGAAATAGCTAATGCAATTAAAGGAATGAAGCTAGATGAAGCAATAAAGTTCCTCGAGGATGTAGTGAAGCTCAAGCAACCAGTACCCTTCACCAGGTATTATGGGAAAGTGAGTCATAAAAAAGGCCTTGCAGACCGGTTTAAGTGGCCGGCTGGAAGATACCCCGTCAAGGGAGCTAAGTATACACTCGAAGTACTTAAAAACGTGAGAGCAAATGCTGAGAACAAGGGTTTAGATACATCTAAACTCGTAATATTCCATATTGCTGCACACAAGGGGATTACACTTAAGCGATACATGCCCCGTGCGTTTGGTAGGTCAACGCCCAAATTTAAGAGAATGAGTAATCTCGAGGTAGTTGTGAAAGAGGTTGGGTAGCATGGTTGGTATTGGCCCAAGAATAAAAGAGTACTTCTTATCCTACGGCATTAAGAAAGTAATGATCGATGAATTCCTAGCAAACTACTTCAAAGACGCTGGATACGCTGACGTCGAGTTGTATAAGACCCCACTAGGGCACAGAGTAGTAATATATGCTGAATACCCTGGTAGGCTAATTGGACGTGGAGGCATTATATTGAAGAAGATAGCGTCTATACTCCAAGCGAGGTTTGGACTGGAAAACGTAAATATAACTGTTTCTCCAGTAACGGATCCAGACCTCAACGCTAGAGTAGTGGCATTTAGAATTGCGAGAGCTCTTGAAAAAGGCATTCCATTCCGACGTGTAATGATGTATATGATTAGGAGGGTCATGGAGGCTGGAGCTGTTGGCGTGGAGATAACTATTAGTGGTAAACTACGCGGTGAGAGGGCTACATATGAGAAGCTGAAGGCAGGTAAGATCTACAAGTCCGGCGAACTAGTTGACTATATCGTTGATAGAGCTGTGGGTAAGTCGTTGCTAAAGCCAGGTATATTTGGCATCGAGGTACTAATAGTTAAACCAGGCATTAGATTGCCTGATCAAGTTGAGATCAAGGAGATCCAGCCCACTGAATTAGAGAAGTTAAAGCAAGAACTAGGTGTTGGCAGTTGAAGCCAGACGAAGTGAGGAAAATGACCATGGATCAGAGGATTGCGAAACTCGAGGAGCTAAGACTAGAGCTAGTAAAGTTAAGGCTTCAAGCTAAAATGGGGCTACTCAAAGATACAGCTAGAATTAGAAACATTAGGAAGGACATTGCAAGAATCCTCACAATTATTAACCAAGAGAGAAAGGGGACTGCGAAGTGAGCCCAGGGATCAATCCTAGAAATATATATTACCACGAGATCATTGGTCTGAGAGTCAAGATTCTCCAGTATAGCGATCCAGGATTAGTAGGTGTTGAGGGAGTAGTAGTGGATGAAACCCAGAAAACCCTTTTAATAGAGAAGAAGGGAGGGAGGAGGATACGGGTCTTCAAGGCGAATGGAGTATTCCAATTCACTCTACCCAGTGGAGAGGAAGTAGTTATAAAGGGCGAAGACATAATTGGGAGACCATGGGATAGATTAAAGAAAGTGCTTACAGCAAGGTGGTGAGTGTATGAGTACGAGTGCGGGTGTTAGGAACATAGGGATCCCGGGAGTAAACCCCCCGGAGATGACTTGTAGTGATCCAAAGTGCCCATGGCATGGACACTTGAAAGTACGGGGTATTGTTTTAACGGGGACGGTGGTGAAGAAGAAAATGCATAGGGCTGTTGTTGTTAGACACGAGTATCTTCATTATGTTCCAAAATACATGAGGTATGAGAAGAGGAAGAAGAATATTCACGCTAGGCTACCACCATGTATTGATGTAAATGAAGGCGATGAAGTAGTTATTGGAGAGACGCGTCCATTATCGAAAACGATTGCATTCGTCGTGATCGGTGTTGTAAAGCGTGGAAGAGGTGGTGAGTAGTGGGTGCGAAGAGAGCAGTAGCCGGTAAACCTGCTTACTCAAGGAGACATGTTAACACAGGACTACAAGTAATGTCTAGGGCTAGAGTAGCTGATAACAGTGGGGCAAAGGAAGTTGCAATTATAGGCGTACCAGGGTATAGGGGTAGACTTAGAAGGGTTCCCCCAGCTGGTGTTGGAGACCTCGTAGTTGTTAGCGTGAAGAAAGGAACTCCCGAGATGAGGAAGAAGATCTTTAAGGCAATTATCGTTAGGCAGAGGAGGCCGTATAGGAGGCCGGATGGATCCTGGGTTTCATTCGAAGACAACGCTGTTGTCATCTTAACCCCTGAGGGAACTCCCAAGGGTACCGAGATAAGGGGGCCTATAGCCCGTGAAGCCGCTGAGAGGTGGCCTCAAATAGCTAATTTGGCCTCGATCATAGTATAGGTGATTCTAGTTATGCCGTTAACAACTTCTTCAAAGCCTTCCGCACAGAGAAAGGCTCTGTATCAAATGCCCCTACACCTTAGGCATAAACTATTCAATGCAATGCTCTCGCCAGAGCTAGTCGAGAAGTATGGAGTTAAGCGACTGCCTGTGAGAGTGGGGGATGTTGTTAGGATCATGCGTGGCGACTTCGCTGGACACGAGGGGAAGGTAGTGGAGGTCGACCTTGACCGCGTTAGGATCCATGTTGAGGGGGTTCAAATAAAGAAAGCTGATGGAACGCCTGTTTACTACCCAATACACCCGAGTAAAGTCATGATTGTGAAGCTTGATCTCTCCGATAAATATAGATTGAAGATCATTGAGAGGCGTAAAGCAGTGTCTAAAACAGAGTCCAGGGGAGAGGAGGTGGTGAAGCATGGGTAGAATGGGTGGTAGTAGGCACTTAAAAGCTCTTGCAGCCCCTGAATTCTGGCCTATTCTCAGGAAGGAGTATAAGTGGGTTGTTAAGCCAATACCCGGACCACACGCTATTGAGAGGAGTATTCCGCTCTTAATACTCGTCCGCGACGTCTTACAGTATGCAAAAACGAGTAGTGAGGCTAGAAGACTAATCGCAGAGGGTAATTTCAAGGTAGATGGGAGAATTAGGAGGAACTATAAATACCCTATTGGACCAATGGATGTAATTGAGATACCTAAAACCAGTGAATTCTACCGGGTAATCCCAGTCCCTACAAAAGTTCTTGGATTAGTTAAGATAACCCCTGAAGAAGCCAGAGTTAAGCCTTGTAGAATTGAAGATAAGACAACAATTAAGGGAGGTCACATACAGTTAAACCTACACGACGGTAGAAACGTCGTTATTAGAGTAGCCGATCCCAAAAACCCCGTTGAAGATACCTACGACACACTTGGAACTATTCTACTATCACTAGAAGACTCGAGGATCATTAACTACATACCACCGGAGAAAGACATTATAGCCATAGTCATTGGAGGTAGAAACGTTGGTAGAGTTGGTAGAATAGTTGAAGTAATCCCCGGTGCCTTGAAGAAGAGGAAGTATATTGTTACACTACAAGATAAATCTGGAAATACATTCCAGACAAGCCTCGAATACGTCTTTCCAATTGGGAGAGATAAACCCATTATCACCCTCCCAGAAGGTGCTTGGTGAAATGCCCGTCATTACCCCGGAGATAGAGGCAGAGTTAGTTAAGAAATGGGAGGAAAACCCAATGCGTGTACCTAGACTCGCCAAGGTTGTTGTTAATGTATCTATAGGGTCAAACTTCGAGAGGTTGAAGAAAATAGCCTCGGTCCTCGAGGAGATCACTGGTCAGAAGCCGTCTTTTAAGAGAGCGAAGAAGACAATCAAAGAGTTTGGTATTAAGAAGGGTGAACCAATAGCGGTGGCAGTCACTTTGAGGAAGGGGAGGGCTTTAGATTTCCTCAAGAAAGCTCTTGATGCTGTTGGATATAGGTTGAAAGCTGGGAGTTTCGATGATGAAGGTAATGTTTGCTTCGGGATTAAGGAGCACATTCAATTACCAGGCGTGAAGTACGACCCCGAGGTAGGGATCTTCGGCATGGATGTATGTATATCTATAGAGCGGCCTGGATACAGAGTTATGAGGAGGCGTAGATGCCGCTCCACCATACCGCGAAGACATAGAGTTAGCAGGGTTGAGGCAATGGTATTACTTAAAAAACTCTTTGGTGTTGAAATAGTTGAGTCTTAAGGGTGACTGCTTATGGGTAAGTACAAGCCTCCAAAAATAGAGAAGTATGGGCGTGGAGCCCAGGCGTGCAGGAGGTGTGGCTCTAGAGACGCTGTTATTCAAGCTTATGGACTATATCTTTGTAGACAGTGCTTCCGCGAAGTAGCCTACATGATGGGCTTTAAAAAGTATAATTAGAGGGGTGATCTAGATGGTTACAATGGATCCACTCGCAAACACTCTTTCAGCCATATACAACGCTGAAGTAAGGTCTAAGAAGGAGGTTGTAACGTGGCCTGCATCCAAGTTGATACTCAATGTACTCAAAGTCCTCCAGAAGGAAGGGTATATTGGTGAATTCGAGTACATTGATGACGGTAGATGGGGGAAAGTCAGGATTCAGCTACTGGGTAGAATAAACAAGATTGGCGTAATCAAGCCTAGGTATAGTGTTAAATACAAGGACCTGGTGAATCCACCACACTGGCTTAGGAAATTCATGCCTGCCTACAACATTGGAATACTCATAATATCCACTCCATATGGTGTTCTCTCCCATAAGGAGGCAATTGAGAGGAAGATTGGAGGAGTATTAGTTGCCTACTGCTACTAGTGGTGAGAGCTATGGCTAAGTTAATACATGTATTTGAATCAATTCCAATACCCGACGGCGTGACTGTAGAGGTGAGTGGACTACAGGTTAGAGTGAGGGGGCCTAAAGGCGAGATAGCGAGAGATTTTAGCCATGCAAGAGGTGTAGTGATAAGAATTGAGGAGGGCAGAGTAGTTGTAGAGGCGTATAGAGCAGATAGAAAATTAAAAGCTCTCGTGGGCACTATTGCCGCCCATATAAAGAACATGATAACCGGTGTTACAAAGGGTTATAGGTATAAATTGAAGATCATTTACTCCCACTTCCCAGTAACCGTTGTTGTCGATGAAAAGAATAAAGTAGTGAGGATTAAGAACTTCCTAGGCGAGAAAGCAGATAGAGTTGCTAAAATACATGGTAACGTGAAGGTTAGAGTTGAGGGACAAGATGTTGTTGTAGAAGGCATTGACATCGAGGAAGTCGGGTTAACAGCAGCCTCAATCGAGAGGGCCACTAGAATCAAGGATTTAGATAGGAGAGTATTCATGGACGGCATATACCTCTACGAGAGGGGTGTTGCAGAGTGAGCATGGGGAATCGCAGAGAAGACTTAGATTACTATCTTGAGTTGAGGAGGAAGATGAAGGAGAAGAAGCCGGAGTTTCTACGGCATTTATGGTGGAAGAAGGCAAAGTTCAAAAATGAACCCAAGTGGAGGAAGCCTAAGGGCATTGATAATAAAATGAGGCTTCAGCTCAAGGGATATCCACCAATAGTTAAAGTGGGATACCGGGGGCCAGTAGTTGTAAGGGGACTTCACCCACAGGGATTAATCCCCGTGGTGGTAAATACTGCACTTGAACTGGAAAAGTATGATCCAGGAAAGCACATAGTATATATTGGTGGCGGTGTCGGCTTGAAGAAAGCCATTGAAATATATAAGGCCGCTGTTTCCCAGGGATTCAGAGTAGCTAATCCACCTAGAGTCACTTCGTGAGGGTGTGATTCATGACAGATGTGTCGCTCCAAAAACGCCTAGCCGCAGAGGTTTTGGGTGTAGGTGTTTCAAGAATCCGCGTTGACCCGGCTCGAATTAGCGATGTCGCGCAGGCTATAACGAGAGAGGATGTTAAAAAGTTGATTGAGGAGGGGGCGATTTGGGTTGAGCCAGAGCATGGAATTGCAGGCACTAGCTCCAAGATCAGGCATCTCAAGAGGAGAAGGGGTCATCGCCGGGGACATGGTAAGCGTAAGGGTGCTAAGGGTGGTAGAAGAGGGGATAAGGAGGAATGGGTTAGTAGAATAAGGAAGATCAGGAGGTTTCTAAAGTACTTGAGGGACAGGAAGATCATAGATAGGAAGACCTATAGGAGACTCTACAAGCTCGCTAAAGGAGGATACTTCTCTTCATTCTCAGCCATCAAGACCTATCTTAGAGAACAGGGGTTGGTAAAGGAGGTAAAGTAGCTGGTGGTATTCATGGCTCACGGGCCTAGGTACAAAGTTCCAAAGAGAAGGAGGAGGGAGGGTAAAACAAACTACTATAAGAGGTACATAATGATTCTCTCGAAGCACCCGAGATTCGTCATTAGGAAAACTAATAAGTATATATGGGTTCAAGTAATTGTGGCTAAGCCAGGCGGGGATCAGACTATAGCCTCTGCACACTCAAGGGAATTAGCCACTAAGTTTGCGTGGAAAGGCGGGACTGCAAACACACCCGCTGCTTATCTAACAGGGTTGCTGGCTGCGCTTAGAGCCTTAGAGAAGGGAGTAAAGTACGCTGTCCCCGATATTGGCCTACACCGCGCTGTGAGAGGCGCCATAGTGTTTGCAGCCATTAAGGCTGCAAACGATGCTGGATTAAAGGTCCCAATTGGAGAGGAAATAGTCCCAGGGGAAGATAGGATTGTGGGTAAGCATATTGCTGAGTACGCTAAAATACTCAGGGAGAAGGGTGTTTTAGAGACTCGTTTTTCAAAATACCTTGAGATGGGACTTGACCCTGAGCACTTGCCCGAGCACTTTGAAGAAGTCAGAAAATCTATTTTGAAAGCTTATGGAGTTGAGAGGTGAGAAAATGTCTTACAACCCGATGCCCGCTATTGATAAGCAAGCACTTGAGAAGTGGACTCCGAGGACTAAGACGGGTAAGCTTGTTTTAGAGGGTAAGATAACGAGTTTAAAGGAAATCTTCGAGAAAAACCTACCACTGCTTGAACCAGAGATCATCGACTACCTCCTCCCTAATTTAAAGTATGTTAGACTAGATGCGAAAATAGTTCAGAAGATGACTGATGCCGGTAGGAGGACTAAGTTCCAAGTAGTTGTGGTTGTCGGTGATGAAGAGGGATTCATTGGCATTGGTATTGGAAAAGCAAAGCAATATACAGAGGCCCTTGCAAAAGCCATTAGAGACGCTAAATTAAA
>JAJHRV010000053.1 GCA_020833525.1 Thermosphaera sp. | reverse complement strand
GCACGGGCCCATCATACATGTATTATCACTACTAATACTCCATTTATTCGCTGGTAAAGCGTGGGGGTTGATTAAGAGTCTTGAACGAGAATCTATTAGAATATTTGAAAACGTATACTCTAAGTCGATGCTAGGGGAGTCTATGGATGTAGCTCTCGCAGGCTCTATGAGTAGTTCCACATTGAGGGAGTATAGGATTTTATGGTATGGTTTCCTAAATGGAGTGGACCTCAAGCGTGTTGCTGAGGGATTAAAACTACCCATTCTCTCGCGTAGAATTACGGCTTTACTTACCTCACTCACAATGTATAGTAGACTAGACAACTCATATGTCGCCGCTATAGGTCGCTACATTGATGAAATACTTAGTCTACGTAGATACGTAGCTGAGAAATCTAGATTCTACATATTATACTCAGTATTCACGGCTTTCCTAATACTCATATCATACTACATGATCGCCAGGATACCGGGTGCTACTAGTGGCGTAGAGGTTTTAGCACTATATGGCTACCTAGGAGTACTCGTTGTGTCAACACCACCATGCGTTATGCGTGATGGTGGATTAACGCCGTCCAGGTCTTTCCTACTAGTATCTACTCTAGGGCTCTCTATATACTTCTCCTTGAAGACGCTACTATATTAGTTACTGGTCTAGTCAAGGATCTCTACTAGTTTCTCAACTGCTTCAATAGCCCCCTTACCCAGAATCCTTATCATTGGCTCTTTGCCTACATCACCCGTGTCATATATCAAGTCTGGGGCTTCATATCCCGGTATTTGTAATGCAATCCACTCCATTGACCCAGACTCTGCTTTCTTTAATTCCAATGGCTCTCTTGTTCTATCAATAAACACTACTTTAAACCCCTTTCTCCCAGCTCTCTCAACTACTTCTCTCGAGTACTTAATGTTTACAGCCCCCCTAGTCGTGAACCCCCTCCTCAATAGTGCTAGAACTAGTCTTGCAAGGTGACTTGAACCACCCATTCTCACTGGGCCGACTTTCACGAGTCTACTTCCTGCTTTAACCACTCTACCCTCTACTCCTGCAACGTCGTTTATGCTCCTCGCGTATCTAGGGTCTATGGCTTCTACAATGTTTAATCCAACTTCGGGGGTGTGTGGGATAACGATGTCTTGGTTCTCTAGTAGTAGCTCCACGGCTCTCTCCACGTTCTCTATGGCTCGGCACTTTAGTGCGGGGATCTCGAGGATCGCCATTGGGTTGACGGGGCAGTGTCCTTTACCAATCTTAATGCCGTAGTCTATTGCGAGGTCTATAAACTCCTTTGCTGATTTTACAGCGTTCACTATGCCCTCCCCCCTCGCCATGAAAGCCGCTATTGCGGCTGAGTATGCACAGCCTGCTCCGTGGAAGCATCCATGTGGATATCTAGGTGACTTAAAGTAGTGTAGTTCTCCATCATAGTATAGTACGTCGACGACCTCGGGGTGTTTTAAGTGACCTCCCTTCACAACTACTCCTGGTACTCCATACTTCTCACTAATTACTCTAGCTGCTTTAACAGCGTCTTCAATTGTCTCTACTTTGAAGCCTGCAAGTATCTCTGCTTCAAGTGCATTTGGTGTTACTACTTGTGCTAGTGGTAGTAGTTTGTGTTTTAAAGCATCTACTGCATCCTCTCGTAGTAGCCTAGCCCCTGACTTAGCAACCATTACTGGGTCTACTACAAGCCTTATATTGAACTCTCTAATGGCCTCAGCAACGCTGTTAATTATCTCGGAGTTACTCAACATACCCGTCTTAGCTGCATCTACACCTATATCCTCGTAGACTACTCTTATCTGCTCATAGACCATTCTACCGGGTAAATCATGTATTGCTGTAACACTATAGGTGTTCTGTGCTGTAATACTAGTTAGTGCAACTACACCGTATACTCCGAGAGCACTAAATGTCTTTAAATCAGCCTGTATTCCAGCACCACCACCAGAGTCGCTCCCAGCAATAGTCATGGCGACGGGGATTCTGTAGAGACCCATACCTCTACACCAAGTCTCTTGCAATAGCCTCAGCAACCCTCCTACCAGATAAAAGCATACCAGTAAATATGGGACCCATTCTATAGAGTCCATGTAGTGAGGCAACAGCCATTTTAGTAGCGTAGAGTCCTGGTACTACTCTACCCGTGTACTCTACAACATCCACTTCAGCCTTCTCAGCATATGCCGACCTCTCGCCTCTAACTTGGAAGCCTACGTCTTTGTTCTTCCTCACGAGTATGTTTAATAAGACAGCGTCATGCCCTGTTGCATCTACTGTTGCCTTTGCCATCATGAATAGTGGATCTACGTGTAGCCCCGCTAGGCTTATAGCACTCCACTTAAATACAACTCCAACTACTCTAAATGGGTTTTCACGGACAATTAAATCCTCTACTTCAACCCCTAGAATCATCTTAGCACCCGAGTCGAGGGATTTAGCTGCTAGCTTAGACATTAACTCAGCGGCGTCTACAACGTAGTATCCATTGATCTCGGTCTCCCTGTACCTTACCCCGAAGTCCCTCAAGATCTCTAGAGCCCTGGAGTCAACGACTACTTTGTGGAATAAACTACCACCACCCCCTATACCACCACCATAACTAAGCCTCTTCTCCAATACAACTACTTTAAACCCTCTATCAGCAAGGTACTTAGCCGCTGTTAATCCAGAAAGCCCTGCCCCGACGATTACAACGTCGTTTTCAAGGTGGTTTAGTAAGTCTCTACTCGTCTCTAGTACTATTAGCCTAGATATAGTGGACTCTAGCTCCAATGGAACCACCATTGATTACTTAGTAATTGAGGAGTTAATAACTACATTATCGCGGTTAATCCACGGAAATAATTAAAAACACCCTGGATTATACATTGAGTTGCATGAGTGTATCTCGAAGCGGGGAGTTATAGGGGAGAATACTTGGGATGATGAGTATTGGTGAGTGAAGACACTGCATTCACGAGTGTACTAGAGGAGACTGCAAAGGGTGCTTTCTACCTATTTAGCGGTGGCTTTATAGCCACTGCTCTCTCAGCGCTGTGCGGGATCATTATTGCTAGGTTACTGGGGCCTGAGGATTATGGAGCATACTCACTAGCCTTCACTATACCATTCTTCCTCACGGTTTTCACGGGTTTCGGGGTTAATAGTGCGTTAACTAGGTATATATCAAGCTTGTACCGGGGAGGGAGGTCTAGTAGAATAGCTTCAATAATAAGGATTGGCATGATCTTCACCCTACTAGAGTCTATTGTAGTCTACTTAGTTGGATTATTATTTATCGATTGGCTATCTACGTGGTTAATTAATAGACCTGAGTTATCCAACCCAACTCTATACCTACTCCCAGTAGTGGTGTTCCAGGCAATTGTGAATGCATCGATAGGTGCTTTACTAGGCTTTAACGACGCTAAGAGAGTTACGTATGTGAGTATTATACAGCAGGTTTTTAGACTCGCTCTAGCGCCACTACTAATTATCACTGGGTTTGGATTAATTGGTGCATTAATTGGGAATACAATAGCGTATGCTCTAGCAGTAATCCCCGCTCTAATATACCTCCACCACTACTATGCACTGGTGAGGGATGATGATAATGTGGAGTCGGGTAGACTACTACTAATCCAGATGATTACTTATGGTGCTCCACTATACGTATCGAGTGTTGTATCAAGCCTTGTAGACACATATAGAAACGCCTTACTATCTAGAATCGCAGACGACTATGTTATTGGGAGCTTTAATGCTGCATTTAGATTCGTGACATTGATAACCATTATCATGGCCCCCATATCGACAATGCTATTCCCCGCATTCTCTAGGCTTAGCAATAACAAGGCTGAGTTGGGGAAGTTGTTCACTATATCTGTTAAATACTCCTCGCTCGTAGTTGTCCCAGCCGCGGTGTTGTGTATAGTTATGCCTCGTGAAATAGTAGCTGTGTTGCTTGGTAGAGAGTACCTCGCGTTAACACCACACTACTTCGCCTTGATATCTCTAAACTACCTATACGTTGCAGTGGGCTACATGGTTCTAGGTAGTTTCTTTAGTGGTGTAGGGGATACTAGGGTTAATCTAGAGGCTACAGTAGTCTACGCTGTGGTATTCGCTGGGTTAGCAGTACCCCTCTCTGGGTTAATCGGGGTTGATGGATTAGCATACTCAATAGTATTGGCGAATGGCGCTTCAACAATCTACAGCCTAGTAGTTGCACGTAGGAAGCACGGGGTGAGCCTAGACTACTACTCAACACTAGGTGTTTTTGGAGCAGCCGTGTCATCAGCTATACCAGCATACATATTATCAACGAGTATACAAGTTGTTGGAGTACTTCCCAATCTATTGAAAATAGTAATTGGTGGATTAGCATACCTATTAATCTACGCAACTCTCCTACCAAAACTAGGGGTTATCAATAGAGGCGACTTAGACTTCATAGTCAACGCCTTCTCAAAGATCAAGCCATTAAAACCACTAATACTACTCATAGCGAAATACGAGGAGAAGTTAATCAAGTCGTAAAGCCCATGGAGGACACTAAGTATTCTTTAATAACTAAGATTATTGAAGTGAACCTAGACATGTCCTGGTTTAAGCCCATTGCAGAGAACTAAGTTTAAAAGCCCATACGGTGAGAATACTAGCGGGGTGAGGGGGTAGCGTCTACTACGATGAGTTTTGAAGTTAAAGTGTCTAAGAAGAGACTGATTTCACTACCTAAGGCCATTGCAGATAAAATGGGTATAAGGGAGGGGATGAAGCTCAAGATGTACATTGAGGGCGATAGAATAGTTATTGAACCAGTTAGAGATGCGTTCTGGTATGCACTACATGGTCCTAAAGTAGGATATATAAGTTTTAAAGAGCTTGAAGAGGAGAGTGAGCGTGAACAAGAAAAACTACAAAATTCTACTTGATACCTCATTTCTATTGCCCTGTTATGGGATTTAAAACAGACGAGGTAGTAATGAATTGTATAGAAAAACTAAGAGAGCATGAGGTATACTATAGTGAACTAAGTATTTTAGAGGCACTGTGGAGGATAACAAAGAAAGTACGTGAACTAAGTAGTGGACAGGATTACAACAGAAATAATATAGTGGAAGTCGTAGCTAACGGAATTAGAGCAATTAGAACAGACTTAAACAGGGCAGAAATCACTGAAGAGGCGGTAAAGGAGGCAATAAAACTCTATGTACTTGGCCACAGAGACTTAATAGACAATATACTATATAGCATCACTATTACACAAGAAGATGTAAAGTTCTTGGCGATAGATGAATCACTCAAAACCTTCATCAAAAGTAGAAATCTCAGGAGTGACGTCTTCATAATGCCTCTTGACCTGTAGGGGTTTCACAATTTTTGTGTTTGAACTTAGTTTAAAGCACAGCTTGCTACATTGTTGACTGATCCCGGGTATTTAGAGAGTTCATAAAACTCTACTCAAAATATTCAGGAATAATGGGATTCCTCATGGGTGGTAAGCTATCGAGACTCCGCTAAGAGTAAACTACTAGGTGATAATTCACGGGCTCCCCTTAATGTTCATTGTGGCGTCTAGCCAGCTGAACGCGCCTATTGAGTAGTTATAGTAGAAGTATGTGTATAGTGTGCAGTAGGTGTTATAGTAAAGTTCTGCCCTTAGAGTTACGTTGCCAGCCCAGCCTGTGGACCTTGGAGTGAGTATTATTGAGCTGGTTTCATCGGGGTATACTAGGAGGTCGCTATCTACTTGAGTAATATTTATACTACTACTGGTGGCGGTCTGATTAACCAACCATACTTTAATACTGTATATTGAGCCATTACAAGAAGCATTGTATAGTCTTAACCAGCCAGTGAAGCCCGTGTCTAGTATATCTGTGTAGACCATGAGCACTGGTCCTTCAAACCAAAAGTATACTTCAAAGACGTCTCCACCTAGTAGTATACTCTGCGTATAATTGTATGTATATCCACCGCAGGAAACACTAATAGTCGCGTTAGTTACAGCTGGATTCACAAGTGGGACTTCAACAATACCGGATTCATTTACATGGCCGGACCCAATGAGACCACCGGAGGAGTCGTAAATATAGACATTGCAACAGAAGAGTAAGCCCTTAACAATGAGTACACGGGTCTCAGTCGTAAAACCCTCGATTTGGAAAACAGCAGACGGCTTATTCCTGATTTGATATACTGTTAATCCAAAGTTATCGGAGTATATAGGTGACGAGTCGACTCTCTCCACGTAGGCTACTAACCCACCACCACCCGTAACATTGTAGAGCCATGCTTTGAGAACTACCGTGCCATTGGGGTATATGATCTGCTGAAAGGATATACTAAACCAAACACCAGTTACACGAGCAGTTATAGCAGTATCTACTAGTGCCGGTATTACGGGGCCTCCCGGCTCCCTTGTAGTTGTCCCCGTGTACTTATATATTCCGAAAAACCACCCTGTAGCATTGTTTTTTATTCCAGCTAAGTAGTAGTATCCACTTGTGCTATTCCAGAGAGACGCTCCCCTAATCCCATCAATCGGCGAGCCTGTGTCATCGGTCTTCATGAGTATTGTGAACGATATATTAGCTATTACACCTGGGGGATATTTGTATCTTAATGTACAGCCACCGTATAGTCCACCACCAGGGCTACCAGTTACCACTATACCGCGCCCGTCACTTGAGTAATAGAAATTGCAGCCTTGACCGTATTCCTGAAAGTACTGTAAGATGTAGTCACTGCCTTGAGTGAGGTTATAAACTAGTCCAGTTCTATATACTAGCCTTACACCCATATTCCCAGCTGAAATATTCACTATCGCGCTTGTCTTGTAGTTGGATAGCTCTACCACAACGTTTGGGTACTGGGGGTCTTCAAACCACACGTGGGGTTGTGAAATATTAACTGTGAAGTAACTCCATCTCTGCGTGTAAATTGTAGCGTAGGCGATGCTTGCTACTAGGAGCAAGACTATTACTGCGATGAATGCTCGTCGAGTCACACACTGCTACCTCTACTTTTAGTAAATAAGCCCCTCAATTTATTTAACAATGGGTTTAAGCCGCTCACCTCACTCTTCCTTCTAATTCTAGCGCGTGTTACTGGTGTTTTTGGCTTTAGTAGTAGGAGTATTATTGAGCCAGCTGTGAATGCTATTAGTATGTTGAATGCTGTGAAGAAGTATATTGGCCTCCATGGTAGGTAGTAAGTCCAACTGTATGTTGCTCTAGGTGGGTTTAAGTATACTCTGCCTCCACCAGTACTCGTTATTGTCACTGTGTATGGTATTGATGGTATAGCGTCTAGTGATGCAAGGCGTAGTAGTGAGTATAGTAGTGATACTAGTAGTGAGGCTGACGCCGTCGAGGATGGTGTAAATGCAACCCAAGACCTCCACTCCTTGACTACTCCAATCACTCCTAGAGCACCGAGTATCCCTGTAACCGATGCGTAGGCCAACATGAAGATAGATATTGAGACTAGGCTATCGAGAAATGGGTAT
>JAJHRV010000052.1 GCA_020833525.1 Thermosphaera sp. | reverse complement strand
GTTTTTGGTGTTTCATTTATTGTCTTCAATAATTTACTAACTCTCTCAGCGACAATGTTTTTGGTTTCTTCCGTGATCTTTTCTTTAGAGGCTAGGTCTATGGTTACCTCGACTACTTTGTTTAAGTTACTGACTGCATCGTACCAGAAACCCCAGTCATCACTGAGTATTTGTGCAATGTAGTTTGCGTCAATGGAGTTTTTAACTTCTCCTAGTGCAATGTCGTGTGCTATGAGTATTGCTATTATGTCGATAATATCCTTGTAGTTAATGCTGTGAATCTGTAGTTTTTCTAGTAGTAGATCGGTGGGGGTAATTGTCGGGTAGTCTAGCTCCAGTCTACCTTTTGAAGGCTCTTTACCGAAGAACACATCGTGGCTGAACTCTAGTTTATCGAAGAACACATCTATTTTCACATTTATGGACGGATCCTCGTAGAATAGCCTCTTACCGCCAAATATAATGTTTAGCCTTGGGTTAGACTGTAGTTTTAGCTCTTCCTCAAAAAACTTCATTAACTGCTTTTTCTGCTTACTATAGGCGATTAAATCTATATCCGTGAATATATTTGCTATGCCGAGTCTCGATTGACTAGTGTAGAAGCCTAGAGCAATTGGATTATCTAGTATATGGAGGTACACTGCAATAGCTCCAATGATTCTTAAAACCAAGTTTCGCTCTCGTGCTTTCTCCACGATTTCCACCGCTTTTCTAACCATGAACTCGTCTCTAGGGGTTGGCATAGTTACACCTAGTCCTTCACAAATCAATAGAAATTAATGAGTGAAAAAGAATATAAAAAACTTGGCTTTGAGGCGGGTTTAGCCTGGTGGTATTTCCTTAAATAATAAGCTCAAGTCTATTCCCAGCTTAGTTTTATTATACCAGTAGGCTACAATATATACGGGTATTGATGCCAGTAGTATAGCTATATTAAATATCAATGACACGGTGCTCAATTCCCCAAGGGCTGGCGCTGAGGCCATTGAGTATGCACCCCAGAATGCTACAATGGCTGTTGCTAGACCAGCTATGCTTAGTAGTGGTATGCCAATTACTTCTATTTTAGCCTGGTCTGGGAACATTTCATACATGTGCTTCTTTGCAAATGGAAATATGAAGCTTGTTAATCCAGCAATTCCTAGGACAATCATCATTACTATGAAGGTGTTCATGATCATGACTTGGTAAGTCGCAGTTGCAACAAACAGCATCACCAACTCTCCAATAATTGCGCATAATATCACAGTATATAATGGCGCCCCTTTCTCATTTACCTTAGTCAGCCTTGTGGGGAGTATGCGGTCGAATGCCCATGCAAACATGTTTCTTGAAGATATTAGTAAATTGGGTGGCGTTAGATATACATTTGACAGGAACCACAGGACTCCCATAATGACTTGGAGCCATACTAGTTCAGGGTATAGTATCCATAGATATGTCTGCGGGTATGGTGGTAGTGGGAGTGGATACTTATCTGGTGCATTATTATACAACCACGCTAAGGCATGGTGGAAGTCCCTTCCAGCTAGTGCATATATGCTTCCACCTAGAAGGGTATACCAGAGACCCATAACTATTAATCCACCAGCTATTCCAATCCATGCAGATCTCTCCACGCGCCTAACCTCTCCTGCAACATACGCTGGAAACCCAGCCCAATTGTAATTTTGCAGTGGAAATACTAGTCCCAGTAAAACCCCTCCAATAGCCCACCCAGGAACCCAGTTGAATTGCTTCGCGGCCTCAACAACTTCATCATATTTCAACGATGATACTGCATTGAATCTTGTAATAAACACCTCATGTGGTGTTAGGTATAGTATTGCAGTGTATATTATTGAACCCATTAGTACGATGAAGAAGAGGTATTTCCAAACCTTAGAGTATAGTGTTATTCCATAAATTAAGAGTATTGCAAATGCTATGTTAAATAATGTGCCAATTATAACACTGCCAATCCATGAGGACGCCCAGTCGGCTAGCCCGCTCCAGCCAAGTGAGTAGAATATTGGTGATAGCCAATACGGACCCATCGTTTGGAGATTCATAGCGTACCAATTGAGGAACACGAATGTAAAGAACCAGTTTATTGCGAATCCTAGGTATGGTGAGGCAGCTCTACTAAACCAAACGTAGTCTCCTCCGGATCTTGGAATAGCGATCATCCATAATGCATACATTAGTGCGCCGCTAACGAGGATAACCCATATGCCTAGGAAGTATGATAGTGCAAGGTGAACAGTCATAACCATTGCTGGTCCATATGTCCAAGCCCATAGGACTCCTTGAGGTGGACTACACATTGATACATTGAGGTTCATGGCGTCGAAGGCTCCCATTGATCTTATTAAACCAGAGGTTTTTCTAACGTATAGTTCTTTAGAAGACATATCTACACCCTTATACATATAGCAACTCTTGTGTAATCTAATATAAATACCACTAGAGTGGGATTAATTAAAGTTTGAAAAATAAAATTCAAGTCTAGCCGGATATTAATAAATACGACTTAACCTTGTCTTTTTCAAGAACAACAAAAGCAGCTCTCAATACACCAACGTTGTAGTCACTCCCAGGGTTTAGGACGAGCGTTCTACCGATTTTATCAATACCTCTAGATTCATGTATGTGTCCATGTAGTCCTAGGAGCGGTTGATATTTCTCAATAATTCTCCTCACTGATATGCAACCAACATGCTCCATGACTACACCTCCACCAGTAATAATGGGTTTTAAGTCTCTATCTAACTTAGGTGCTAAGTCTATGTTTGTATTGTATGGGGGGCAATGAGTGTTGAGTATTAAGCTACTTGTATTGCTAATTCTCGATACTAATTCCTCGAGTTTTCCATATATGAAGTCTTCATCAAAGTCTCTGGGGCAATGCCATGGAGTTATATTAGCGTAGCCATTGCTAATCATATAGTAGCCTAGTGGGAGCTCTAATACTTTGTTCTCGGCATGAACTACTTTATCGTCTTCAGCCTCACGGAGAACGCTCTCAAGCTCTTGGTCGTCATCATTGCCTAGTTGAAGATATAGCTTTATACTAGTGTTCTTTAACTTACTCTTTGCAAACTCAATCCACTTCCTCAATCTATCTTTCATAGACTCCTTGAACACCATACTTAGGTATGCATTGTCCTCGAGTCTACTCCTTTCCTCTTTCCTCACGATGAGCGGGTAGTATCCTATATTCTCTATTCTCTCGAGGTGAGTATTTATCTCGCTTGGTTTTACCTCGTATCTCTTTCCCATTACCTCGAAAACGTATGTTCCTGTATCCGACTCCACTATGGGTACTAAGGCCTTACCAGATATGTCTCCACCATAGATGAGGACGTCGGCTTTATACATTAAACCAGCATTTATGAACTTCCTGAAGACTATTGTTGACCCATGGAAGTCGCTGGCGTAGAGTATTTTTAACATGGGCATTTTTCATCATCTTTTAGCTAGGTTTAATTATGCTAATCCCTCCCTTTAATACTGAACGTATCCTCCGCTTCGCTGAAAACTTCGTCGAATACCTCTACGAGCCTATTCATTGTATCCTCTCTTATCGTGAATGGTGGTGACAGTGCGAATCTATTGCCGAGGTATCCAGCTCTCTTAACTAATACCCCTTTTTGCATGAGCCTCATAGTCATCCATTTTGTCTCCTCGGTCGCGGGCTTCTTTGTTTTCCTGTCTTTGACAAACTCGACGCCTATATATAGTCCCCGACCCTCAACATATCCAATTATCGGGTGATGTTCCATGAGGTCTTTGAGGGCATTAATTAACTTCTCACCCTTAACTCTGGCCACACTTGCTAAATTCTCCTTCTCGATGATCTCTATAGTCTTTAGCGCGACGGCGCACCCTAGCATATAGCCTGCAAATGTTGTTGTGTGAGCTCCCGGCCCCAGGCTATCTACTATTTCAGCTCTCCCGACAACCACGGAGAATGGTAGTCCATTAGCGATGGACTTGCTTATCATAATGACATCTGGCTCTACTCCTGGATAGTGTTCAACAGCCCATAATTTACCCGTTCTAGCCCAACCAGTCTGTATCTCGTCTGCGAGGTAGAGTATATCGTACTCTCTTGATAATTTATAGAGGCCTGGAATCCACTTATTCCCGGGTAGTATGTAGCCTGCTGCACTTTGATAAGGCTCTACGAGGAATCCGGCTACGTTTGTTTCACCAGTGAATGGATCTCTAAGTCCATAGTAAGAGTGGCTAAGCATGTAGTCAACAAATTCTAAGCAACTCTCATCGCATTCATCGCAGGAATCTGCTTTGGGATTACATGGGCATCTATAGCAGTATGGAAATGGTATCCTGACAACGTTTAAATCAGCCCCTATAATTGGGTAGTTTTGACTCCAGGTTGAGAAACTCGTTGTAAATGGTATTGTTCCAATGCTTCTCCCATGGTAGTCTCCCCACTGGGTAATGATTATTGGCCTACCCGTGTATGATCTAGCCATTTTAATAGCTATCTCGTTGGCATCAGTCCCTGTCACACTATAATACACTTTCTTAAGGAAGGAGCCTGGTGTTATGGATACAAGCTTCTCTCCTAGCTTAATTCTCACTTCACTCAGCATTTCGGAGTATTGAACTATCTTTGAAAACTGATCTACTATAACCTCTAGGACTTCGCGCCTGTGGTGTCCAATATTGCTCACTGCGAATCCTGCCATTGTGTCAATGTACTCTCTACCATCTACATCGTACACTATTGCATCATCCTCAAGGGCTCTCTCTATTATTGGGGGTGCATCGTACATTGTGAAGGGCATTGCACCTAAACCCTCAACATTAACTGCTCTCTTTAGTATCTCCATGGTTTTCGGCCCTAAACCCCACTTTACCGCGTTCTCAATGATTTTTTCCTTACTCAGCCTGTGCTTGAGCTTACTATTTATAGTCTCAAGTATCTTCATGTTGTACGCCATGTATAGATAACATGGAGTTAATTATAATGAATCGGATTAAAGCCCTCGCTTCATCTTGAAATCTATTGTGAAAACTAATCCGCTAGAGACTGGAGTTTTGCTCTATAGGAGTCTGGAAACACAATAATGGATTTTACAGGTGCGTGTACCTCACTATAAATCCTCTTCAATGCGGATTCAAAGGTAGCTATTAGGAATACGCCCTTTACATTGAATTTCTTCTTTATGTACTTGTGGATAGTAATACAGGTGTTGCCAGTCCATGCGATATCGTCAATTATTAACGCATTCTCACCAATAATCTTGCTCCTCATTGGGAAGGTAATGTATCTCTTAACTCTCGGGTTCCAGGTATCAATTGAGCTTCCAACACTTGACACACTGTGTCCACCACTAACTATAACGTCTCTCAATCCATAAACCACCCTGGCTTTTGTTAAGTAGTGTAGTATAGATGCAATAGACAATCCTCCCCCCTCTATTGTGAATATAATGTCGGGGTTTAGCTCTTTCATGAACACCATTGCCTCGTACAATATGCAGTGTATTAGATGTGGGCATCCATGGAGTATATTATTAATTTCTGGAAATGGATAGACACTCGAAGAAATGCACTGACTTAGCGGCTGTCTGTAGTCAAACGATCTTAGCTTATCTAGTAATATCCTCTTCTTTTTATTGCTGGGCTCTATTACTCCATGAATATATTTACTAACCACACTGCTATCTAGTTCCAGCATTTTTGCAAGGTCGTATAGCTTCATAGAGCTTCTAGCAATACCCAATCTACAGTAGAACTCCTCACTAAGAATATAGTTGTCAACACTCAAACCTCCTATCACCTGCTTCCACGAGATAACTCAATGAGGAACTTCTTTAGTCTAATATACAATCTATACCTATCTTCATAATAAGCAGATTCCTCGCCTGGCTCATAAACTATATTACTCCAAGCTATTCTAGGTATTTCACTCCAATTAATTAAACCCGATGAAACCCCGGCTATTAACGCTGCCCCTAAACCAGTAACCTCGGGTGTTGTAGCTAATCTCACATTCCTCTTTGTAATCAATGCGAGTAATTTACTAAATAGAGTTGAGTGAGTCATACCACCGGATGTTATGATTTCTCGAATTCCCAAGCCTAGTTTCTCGGCTAATTCAAGCTCCTCTCGAATCCAGTAAGCAACACCCTCATATACTGCTCTCAAGAAGTCGCTTCTACGGGTTGATAGGTCAATGCCGTATATTAATCCCTTTACATCAGGCTTCCAGTCTGGACTCCGGATACCCATAAGAAACGGTAAGAACAGTAAATTACTGGATGGAGCGGCGGATTCCTCGCCTAAGTACTCATCGGGTTGAGTACTTGTTAATTCTCGGATTTTGTCGACTGCTAGTCCCGCTGTAGGTAGACAAGCCTCGAGAACGTATTTGTTTGGTACTGCATGGAAGTATGTTTCAAACCCGCTTTCATAGTTCAGTATTGGACTATTTGTTGGTATGTCTATGCAGGCTGACGAACCGGCAACTATGGATGCAAATGACTCTTCTACCACGCCAGCACCCGTTGCAGCTACTACGGAGTCTACTCCACCAAGGGCTATTTCAGTATTTTGTATCTCCTTTGACTTGTAAGCAACTATTGAGGGCTCAAGATTAAAGAGCTGGTCCTTACTAATATTGAGAATCTCCAGTAGTTCATCATCGTAGTCCTTCTTACTAATGTTGAATAATTGTGTTTCAGAAGCCATTGAGTAATCTGTGTAAGGCTCACCTGTGAGCTTGTAGAATACGTAGTCTTTTAATTGAACAATCCACTTTGCCTTATCAAGTATCCATGGTTTATTCTTCTTAACCCACAGCATTTTAGCTGGAAAGAATAGTGGGGATGCTCTTAAACCCGTCTTGTAGTAGAGCTCCCTCTCGTTGATTAAAGCGAGTAGGTCGCTTACTTCTCTCTCAGCCCGCTTATCCAACCATATGATGGCCTCAAGAGGGTTTCCACCTTTATCCATGATCACGAGTGATGGTGAGTGACAGCTGAGCCCTACGCGTATATGTCTATACTTAGAAAAGAGTCTTTCAAGCTCTTTTCTAACTAATTCATATACTTGTGCGGGGTTGTATTGGACAATGTTATCTTTATTGATGGACAATTCTACTTCACGCTGTATAGTTTCAGTAATATTAAGCTTTTCATTTAGGACTATGAATTTAATGGATGATGTACCGATGTCTACGCCTACGTAGAACAATGAAATCCACCTATTATATAAGGCTGGTCAATGTAATTAGTTTTTAATTAGTACTTGAAAAACATGCTCTCGGCAACTGCATTTTGTCTTTGAAATATAGGTTTCAAATTAATAATGTTGGACTCGCTGGTCTCTATGTGGTTAGAAGCATCTAGCTTAATTGAGTTTTCGACTCCCCTAGAACAACATTACCCCTCATTACTCTTAATCTAATAATAGTGTTATTCAATGCGAAAATATGTGGAAACCTCGCTAGTAATCCCTCAAGATTTTCAAATCCAACTCCAGTAAGGTGTCCAAATAAAACCTTC
>JAJHRV010000006.1 GCA_020833525.1 Thermosphaera sp. | reverse complement strand
TTTACAGTTTTCGTATACCTAGGAGGCTTAAAGAGGAAATGGATAAGCTTAGAGACGTAGTTGATTGGAGGAAAGAGATAGTGGCGTTTATAGAGGAGAGGGTAAGGATGTATAAGAGGCAGAAGGCTCTTAGAGAAGTCGTCGAGATCCTCAAGGGGCTTCCGGAGACGCCAAAGGGCACTGCAGTTAGGCTCGTGAGGGAGGATCGTGATAGTTATTGACGCATCTACCCTCGCTAAGTTTGTTTTAAGGGAGGAGAATTGGGAGAGAGTTTACGAATTATTGTCTAAGGAGACTATCTCGGTAGACCACGTGGTTAAAGAAGTTGCTAACGCCATATGGAAGCACTACTCTATATACAAAGCTTGTTCACTTAACGTAGCAGTTAAGAGATTTCAATTACTTAGAAAGATCATTGATGAAGAGCTAGTGTCTTTGGAGAGCGAGTTAAAGTACTTAGATAAAGCATTTAAAATAGCTACTCAAAACAACATTCCAGTATACGATGCACTATACATAGCACAGGCGATCACACGTAGTACACCACTAGCAACGAGCGACAAGAGACAAGCAGATATAGCTAAGAAAATCAAAGTACAAGTAGTCTACATACCCTAAACCCATGAGAGCGTGGTATTGATAAAGCGCACGAGCTCTTGAACGTGGAAACCCCTACGACCCCCATGTAGAGAGATTTAAATAGCTCATTAGAGCATGAGTGGTAGCCCCCTAACTAGTTTCCCTATTACTGGGTCTACTCAATAGCCCATTTGTTCTAAAACCACAACGCCGATGATAACATGAGCGGGGTGCAGGGGAATAGGGATGAAGTAGTGAAAACACATCAAGTCATATAAACCTATATGAGAGGTAAACCCCTACTTTATTATTGCTATTACCACAGCACCCAACATCATAGCCCTAGAATTACTATAGAGCAAAATAAACACCACGGTAGTGCTTACAGAGTTCCCCAAAATAGTAGCACTAGTCGCAGTGGTGTACACACTCATATATCTAGCTTTATTGTAATGTCAATACCATGAACAATGCGTTAAGACACCGGGATCCGCGTTAACAATATCCATGCACTTAATAGACACTGCTTGAACCGGTATGAACAATATCTTCCACAGACTACATCTTTCCACTCGATATTCACAGTACTCTCCTAGATCATGGGGTGTATGCTGCCAAGGGGTTTCTAGATTGTTATTTTGATCCGTAGATTATGGAGCCATAATACCGGGTAATCTTTATATAGGTTTACCTCCTAATTGGCTATAATGGGAGTTAAGAATGGGCTATGTCACGGTTTCAGCTAAGATTCCTAGGAAGTTGAAGGAGTTGCTTGATAAGTATGGAATAAAGCCCGGGCCCGTTATTAGAAGGGCTCTCGAGGAGGAAGTTAAGAAGCGTGTACTATCCGAGCTCGAGGAGAAGGCGAAAAGAATCTCCAAGAGGCTCTCCCACATAAGCGATGAGGAAGTAGTCTCTATAATACGCGAGGACAGGGAGAGGAGGTAGTAGTGCAATGTATCTCTTCGACGCTAGTGCCATATTCAACCTGGTTAAGAAAGGATATTTAAAACCCCTCGCTGAGGGAGTAACACTGGATTTGGCAGTCTATGAGGTCCTCAACGCTATCTGGAAGGAGCATTATCTATTAAGACGCTCAATGAAGAAACAGTGGGAGAGCTATTGAGTATTCTAGGAAAGGTCTTTGAAGTCATTACAACTGAAAGCCCCGCCTTTCAAGGCGGGGATGAAATATAAAAGCTTATAAACTCTCTTGTTTTAATTGTTCTATGGTGATGAGTTTATTGGTGGCCGTGGTTGCCCCTAAGCCCATGTGGGATGCGGGGAGTGCAACCACTAAACAAGTTGAGATGGGGGGATCTCTGACCACCCCGACTGCCCCGCAGAGGACAGATGTAAACCCGAATAGATGCGGGGAACCAGTGAACCGCCCAAAGGGAACCCTCGCCCTTTAGGGCGGGGAGGAGGTCAGCACTATAATGTAGGGTCTATATACCAGAGAATACTCCTTCAACCCTGAGCTTAATGGAAGTATTGCCATGCTATTAAACCCCGTTAGAAGACGTATTGCTCATGCTTAGAGTGCTTGTTTTGCACAACCATTGTATTTGTAGGGTGGAGGTGTTATCTAGTCTAGGTGTTTAATGATTGGTGTTGGAACCCGGGTTGATATGTGTCTTTAAAGTAGCCTGTGGAGAACGCGGTGTGTATGCATGGTTGAAGCACGTCAGTGTGTTGGTGTTATTGATTAGTTTATTCTTCTATTCATTAACGTCTCTCTGGCTTGCTATGGCTGGAGATGTGTATATCTCACAACCACTCACTAAAGAGAAACTGTGCGACTTCATAGCCTCATTAGCTGTTGACCTCGGTGATAGGGGTGGATGCCTCGTTGAGTCGCCACTAGTAGAGAGAGACGTGTGCTATACCTCCTCCAACCACCTCGCATACTACGCGCTCCACTACGTGTGTGGATACCGCGAGCTAGCCGGCTTAGTCTACAAGTTCCTAGAGTCCTATCTCACAGACTTCTACGACTACCACCAGGTACTCGTGGGGAAGCCAATACCCCAGCCCTTCACGGGCATTGAGCATGTCGTGGTAGACGTTGTGAACAATGTTAGGATAGTTCACGTTAAGAGAACGAGAAATGAGATCAATGACTACTATGGGTACGCAAACCTGATCGTGTACAAGGCGCTACTCAGCCTACAACAGGGGGATGGAGAGAGTGCACTAAGAGAGCTGGAGAAACTAGAAGAGCTATGGGATGGAATAGGCTTCGCGGATGCATACCACCAGGAGACTGGGAAGTATGAGGCATACAAGGTGGCACTAGCAGTATACGCGTATAGAGCACTGGGGCTTCAAGGCAACGTAGACAAGTACATAGTGAAGCTAACGTCTATAAACCCATACACAACACTCTACACAGGCAACACAGGTGAAGGAGACTTAAACCTCGAGACAGTCACAATAACACTACTCGCACTATACTCCACACTCTCAAACACTTTTACGCATAAACTAACACTCGCATTAATAATCATCATTGCTACTACATTAGTAGCTACAGTAGCAACACTAATAATAGCAAAACACCTGTTACCAAGGCATTGTTCACAGTAGAACATGTCGCTATATCTATAGTATTTGAAACACGTGAAAATGGAGATACTCATACACGTGTGATACCACCTAACAAATACAAGTACAAGTATAAGTATGATTGTGAATCATGGTAGATGTGTGGGGTGCGAGAAACTCAGCGTAAGTAGTGTTAACGGCTGAGGTAGTCCTGGTTCTAAGGGTCGCGTTTTAGCCTAGTAGCCACATCAAGATACGGGAATGGCCGATCATGAAGCCTTTATAATCCTCGACACTATTATCTATGCTTGATGTAAGCCCCGTCCCTTCTTCTCTGGTTTTTGCGGTGAGTTCTAGCTGTAGTTTATGCTGAGCTCTTTTTAAGCCTTGGTAACTAAGTTGGCTGCATGTCCATCAAACAATACATGGAAAACACAATGAAAAAAATCATGAAGAACCCCATGAAACACGTCGTGAAACAAGTAATGAGACAACTCATGAAACCCATTATGAAACAACTTATGAAACAAGTAATGAAAAACGATGACTCGATCACTGCACCCGCTTGATCAATATTGCGGGGGAGTGTTTCATGCTTTCCTAATACATGTATAATACATGTTTAACACTTTCCCTTTTTCACAGTAAAACACTTGGAGAAAAGCTCTCTACAATAGAACGTGCATTGGCATGCACTAGCAAGTTGCATGATTTATCCATGCAGCATTCTAACTCATTTCACTAGTTGAACAATGCTGGGCTCAAAGTGCTCCTATATAGACCATACATAGGCTAAGCACGCGGGCTCATCGTTGAAACTATAATTGACGCATTCGACTCGTTAATGTGCTCTCCAGAGTAGTATACTCCACGACGAGAGAACAGTTAATACAATGACTGCGCCTACCCTAGACTGTCACAGGCATTATTCACGCGTGTTTCAGACTTGTCTAAGGCTTACACATGTTTCCCGAAAAAACACACCCCCATCCTACTCCACCACGGGAAGCGTCCAAGGCTTATTTCACACTTGTTTAATACTTGTTTCACACATGTACTCTTAACACTAAAACACTCGAAACAATATCTTACTACATATTGACAAGTACTGGTAAGCATTACCAAGTTGTGTGATTTAACCACACTACTCACAAACACATTCCCTGTTTTTACTGTGCCTTACACGTGTGCAAGCTCGACTCAATGCCCCATCTCATGCTAGATATGCAAATCCATCATCAAGTCCACCATGAAGCAGGGGTTAAACATGGACTAGAAGTAAGGCTTGCAGAGTACAAGTCAATCTATAAGTGAGACTAGAAGCCCTAGGAAAACCCTGGTGGCAAACCAGGCTTCAAGTAGGAGAGGGGCTGGTAGAATAGGGGTACATGGCTCTAAACCCCTGGATGCAACATGAGAAAAATAAGCAAGTTTAGAGAGTTATTGTAGAGGGGGTGGTCTATGAGTCCCTTGTACAGGGTTAGAGTGTGTGTTAAGGAGGTTAATGGAAACTGCGCTATGAATTATAAACCAGGCGACAGCTTTACTGTAGAGAGATTTTATATATCTGATATGGGGAGGGGTATATGTATACACGCACTAAGCTCAATGCTAACACTATTATCGCCACTCCTCAAAGGGGTATCAGCAAGAGTTCTCGGTATAGGTGAGCAAGATGATATAG
Source organism: Thermosphaera sp. (assembly GCA_020833525.1). Lineage (GTDB taxonomy): Archaea > Thermoproteota > Thermoprotei_A > Sulfolobales > Desulfurococcaceae > UBA285. The sequence continues at coordinate 19,854 of JAJHRV010000006.1, read as the reverse complement.
GTTACGTTCAATGTCCAGACCCTGGGAGACCCTATACGTGTGGAGGAACAGTTGTATTCGAACTTAAGAGGGAGAAGATAGAGCATGATACTTAAACGTTGAGAATTTTTATGTTTCTAGTCTTGACACAACTATATCCACTATCCTTATTGCTGCTTTTCCATCTCCAAATGGTGATTGCTCCGGTAGCTTGAGGCTTTCATTAAGTATTTTCTCAAGCTCTGCTAATACCACAACCGGGTTTATTCCCACTACCCGTGCAAATCCGTATATTACTGCTTCAGGCCTCTCTGTCGACGTTCTTAAGACTAGTACTGGTTTTCGTATCTTTGGATGTGTAGCTTCCTCCTGCAATCCTCCAGAGTCTGTCATTATAACTCTACAGTTCTTCATGAGTGCTAGGAATTCAAAGTATCCTTGTGGTGGGATTATTTGGATGTGTGGTATCTCCTCGACCTGGCTCCACAAACCATATTCCTGTAATCTCTTCCTTGTCCTTGGGTGTATTGGATAGACTACTGGTAGTGGGCTCCTTCCGAGTATCCTTACGAAGTCTCGTAGGACGTGTGGGTCGTCTACGTTTTCAGCTCTGTGGAATGTGACTAGTACATACTCCTTGAACTTCACCTGGCTGAGTACTTTGTCTTCTACTTCTCTTATCTTGTCGAAGTATATGTCTACAGCGTCTATGACAGTGTTACCCGTCACGAATATCTCTCCCCAGACGTGTTCTTCTAGTAGATTCTTCTTCGCTATATCTGTTGGAGCGAAGAGGTAGTGTGAGACGTGATCGATCATCCTCCTATTATGCTCCTCGGGCATCCTCCAGTCGAAACTCCTCAGTCCAGCCTCTACATGTCCGATCCTAGTGCCTAGTTTCAACGCTGTGAGACCGGCTGCAAGCATCGTATTAGTGTCTCCCTGTATCAACATAACCCTGGGTCTCCTGTATTTTTCAAGGACCTTTTCAAGCTTGATCATCATTTCCCCCATTTGGGAAGCAGGGTTACTGTTATCCAGCTTGAAGCTCTCATGGGGCCTCGGTAAACCGAGCTCCTCCATGAATACCTGACTCATCTCGTAGTCGTAGTGCTGACCCGAGTGAATGAAGATGAATTCTACTCCACGCTTCTCAAGCTCCTTGACAACAGGGGCCATTTTAATGATCTCCGGCCTGGTACCCACGACTACAGCTATACTCATAGCTTGAACGCCCTGCCGTATCCAACCCCGTAGTACTTGAAGCCGTGCTTAACAGCCTGATGCGGCTCTACTACTCTCCTGCCATCAATTATTACCCTGTGCTTCACGAGCTTCGAGGCCTTATCCAGGTCTATGTTTTTGAACTCGGGGTGATCCGTAATTATCACTATCGTATCAGCTTCTCTAACCGCTTCCTCGAGAGACCCGGCTCTCTCGGCTCCAAAGGACTCCGTGGTGTATGGGTCGTACACAATCACACTAGCCCCCTTCTCGAGTAGCTCTCTGACTACGTATTTAGCTGGGCTTTCACGGGTGTCATCGACACCACCCTTGTATGTAACACCTAGTATGGCTATTCTAGCATCCTTAATGCTTACTCCTATGTCTCCCAGGGCTTTCTCGATTATTTCAACGGTGTGCCTGGGCATGTACTCGTTTATCCTCCTAGCGAGCCTGACTAGCTCCGTTCCCCAGAAGTCGGGGAGGACTGATGCAAGCATGTATGGATCCTTGGTTAAACAGGGGCCTCCAACACCTGCTCCAGGCATGTGTATGTTTACACGGTGGTGTGTATTTGCTAGTCTTATAGCCTCATACACGTCTATCCCAAGCCTCTCAGCCATTAATGCCAGTAGGTTGGCATACGCTATGTTCAAGTCTCTATACGTGTTCTCAATGAGCTTCACGAACTCAGCTGTGGTTGCATCCGTCGGCAGTGGCTTAGCGTTTACTCTGCTATATAGTTCAAGCGCTTTCTCAGTGGATCTAGGTCCAACACCCCCCACGACACGGGGCATATTCAACAACTCCTCGATGGCCCTGCCAGGCGCGATTCTCTCTGGGACGTGTGCTAGGTAGAAGTCCTCCTCGACCCTTGGCCCGGACTCCTCTAGCAACGGCTTAGCAAAGCCGACTGTAGTGCCCGGCGGAATAGTAGACTCGATAACGACGAGTAAACCCTTATGCAGGCCCTCCCGGATAGCCAGCAATGCCTCCCTGAGATAAGAAAGATCTGCAACCCCGTCTCTTACAGGAGTGGGAACAGCTATAACCACGGCATCAGACTCCCTAACAGCCCTGGTAGCCTCAGTAGTAGCCCTCAAAAACCCCTTGGAAACAGCATCCCTGAGCAAGACATCTAAGCCAGGCTCCCTGAGATAACACCTACCACTATTCACAGCTCTAACCTTGCCAGCATCAACATCAACACCAACAACACTAAAACCCTTACTAGCAAAAACAACAGCCGTTGGAAGACCAACATAACCCAGACCTATAACGGATATTTTCCAAGCCTTCATTAAATCACTCCCCATTCTTCCACGATAATTAAAAATAATTGGCAAGCAACATAAAATAATACGTGGCTAGAAACTAGTTACTAGACAAACATTAAAGAGATTATGTATTTCGAATGGTGTTAACTTATCTATTTTAATATACATTGATGCCCAGCATTTGTTTACGAAATTCTTCATGTATGATGAGATCTCGGGATCTCTCAGAATGTGGGCAGTAGTACTGAACCCGCTCTTGAACTGTAAATAGAGAGCTGGGGGTGCTCCAAGACACTTAAGAATCAACCTAGGTAAACTCCTAGAACCTATGGGAAAGAAGTATTCGGTGGGAATTTGCATGTTCAACTCTATGGTCTCTCTTAGCGCGTTAAGCAAGAAGATTGTTATTCCACGTGATTCCTCTGCTTTCACACGAGTATAGACAAGATGCGATGCCTTGAGAGTAAGCATTCTTCCTAGTATTTCATGGTAGTAATCATGCGCTGGAGCGTCATACAAATTATTGCTTAGTTCGGCAAGGTATTGAGCAATTAATTTATTTAGTCTCTTGTTTTGTATTGAAGAGCGCCTGTGTAAACGCAACTTGATGTATTGGTATCGTATTGGATAAAATCTCATAGCAAACTGTAGGAGGATTCGAAGTATTATAGAATATTGCTTCTCATGGCTGTAATTGTATTTTCCAAGAATCTTTATGAGCCGTAAAAGCTCAGGGATTCTCCTCTCCAACAACAATTGTGTGGCAAAGAATTTGTAGTAGTCATATCCTCCATATATAGAATCGGCTTCGTCCCCTCCAATAGAGAACCTTATTCCCTTATCTCTTTCAATCTTGGCTAGTATCAGGTAGGGTAGTGCAGCGTCTCCTTCTCTGGGGTAGCCAACAACCTCTAGTAAATTACTGAGTAATCGAATGTAGTTCTTTCTTAGTTGTTCTATTGGAAAAACCTGCACGTGATACATAGTTTTAGTCTTAGCTATGATAAGCTTCGAGAGTAAGAATTCCACTGGGTTTTCTAGGTTCACGTGTATGGCACGAATTTGTCTGCATTTCTTAGCCTTCGAGGCCAGTAGCAACAATAGTGATGAATCTATTCCTCCCGAGACCGTCACTGCTATTTCTGATCCAGGTGTCTCCTCACAGTAATCATCCAGGTGGTTAACCAGACTCCCTATTAGTTTTGCCACAAGTTTTCTTTCCACCTGTGGCTTATTTGCGGGTACTGGGTCCCAGTACTTGCTTATATGATGTTCGAAGAAGCCTCCGCTTACTTGCATGGTGTGGATTTCGCCTGGAAGCATTCTATGAACATTCTCGAATATAGTTCTTCTAGAGGCGATGTAACCAAATACTATGATTTCATATAAGGCTAAGACATCATATCTAAACTGAATACCTAGAGCTTGTGCAACATCCTTCAATAACTTCATATCGGTCGATATTATGAAAGCATCTGGAGTTGCAAAGTAGAACACTGACCTAGTGCCGGCAGGGTCTCCTATTATCCTGGTGGTTTTCTTCCCAATATCAAATAACGCAACTACTCCTTGTTGCCTGTATTCCCTAGAAAAAACTTCGAAATTGTTTAGTTTACCGAATAAAGAGTGAGGGTTTTCTCCTAGAAAGACACCGTAAAATACGATGAGACGGCCTTCTTTTTCTAATATGCAATTCTCGTCGCTTACTGCTACCACGGCTTTGGCCGAGGATAAGTCTATATCTCGGACTTTTAAACCCGTAAGCTTAGATAATACCCTATCAACAAGACTTGGAAACCCCCGCTCACGCCCACTATTACAAAGTTATTTGGGCAAAGCATTGAAACCCTCTCCATCTTCTACGATCTTTCTATATAGAGAATCATATTTTTTAAACCTCACTTCCCAAGATAACTTCTCACGTACTCTGTTCTTTATGAGCTCTCTATCAATATTCGAATTCAAGACTTTTACTATTTTTTCTGCTAGTTCTTTCTCCCCTTCATACCGAGGATCAAATTTCTCACCTATATATATACCTAGTAGCTCTTCTAGTTCCTTCACGCTTTCATAGCTCCCAACTACTGGTGTACCTAGGGTTAAGGCCTCGGTATATACCAATCCAAACGGCTCAGCATAAGATGGCATTACGAAAACCTCTGCCACCGAATAATACTCTACGAGCTCTCTCCATGGAACTCTGCTTCGTACGATCAAGTCTAGTCTATTCTGTGAAATAAATTTCTCCACATAGGAGACCCCCTCCTCATTGGTTACAATTATGAGCCTACAGTTTTTTCTTAGGTAGTCATTTACCATAAAGGCCTTTAATAGGAGATCCAAGCGTTTTCTTCGAATAGGGTCTGTGACGGCAGAGAAAAACACTGTTTTCTTGTTTCCTCCAATTTTTCCCTTTAGTTCCTTCAATCTCTCCGGGTCCAATATGGGAAATTTGGCTGTGTCTATAGGGTTGTGAACAACGATGATGTTGTCGGGGCTGATTAGTGTAGGGAAGTGTTTAGACAAGACCGGGTAGAAACTCAACAGTTTCTCTCTGACATGGTTTGAGACGCATATAACGCGGCGTAATCCAGTGATGCTTAATGCTAGCCCTAGCTTTAGTAAACCAGCTCTCTGCTTTTTAACCCCCCAGTACGCTCCATGATCTGTTATGATTATTGGAATAGAGGGATCAATAATCCTCAGTGCTAGATTAGAAGGATGAAGTAGTGAGTGAACATGTATTAGATCCGGCTTTATAAGATCCGTGATTTCTCTTAAAACATCTGCTAAGTATAATACAGATAACTTCTCTTTAAGGTCGAGGAAATCCAAGAACTTTATATTTAGTTTAAGCCGTTTAGAAGTTGACCAGAACTTCACCGCCCTAAGTGCTTTTATGGATCTGCGAGGAGGAATTATTGTTTTCACGTTATCAATGTTTCTAATCACGAGTTTACTTGGAGAAAAAACCGCGTCATCGGCTAATACGTAGACATCGTATCCTCTCATGCTCGCTTGCGTCGCTAGCTCCCATAGATGTGTTGCCACTCCCCCGTAAAAGCGTCCTCCCACTTCTGGAGGTATCGGGCCAATGTACAATATCCTAATTCTATCCTTTTCCATACACCAACGCCTACCGGGTTCTCGCTCGGCGAGGCCTTATCATTCTAAGACTTCCTCCTAGAAGTGCTTGTATTTGATTAATTAAAAAAGCATGTTTTTTAATAACGAATTTTGCCATGAGATTAAAATCCAAGTTCGAGATTAACGGAGAAGTATTTTGGAGACGTAGTATTCCACTATGTATTTCTAATGGATTTCGCGTTACTCCATAACCATATAAATTGCAGAGGCCCAGTTCTTCTAGCGGATAGTCTAATCGTGGTATAGACGCAGCTAGATTTAAGTAGTGGAATAGCCCGATCTCGGTCATCAGTGACGATCCTATATTGGCTTTTAAGCCCAGCTTTTGTGTTTTCAGTATTGCTTCGCGTGTAACCGTTAAACAACCTAGTTTAGATGGATGGAAGTTGACTATATCCGCAACCTCCATGTGGGCAAATAATTCTATGTCTGAGGGTTTTCGCAGGCTTTCATCAAGCATTATTTCTATGGCTGGGTGGAATCTTTTTCTCAACTTAGCGGTGTCTCCGAGCCTGTCCCGTGGCATGGGTTGCTCGACTATGTTAACGCTATATCTTTCTATGATCGAGAGTGCTTTCTCCGCCTTCTCAAAGGTGGGAAAACACTCATTGGCGTCGGCTCTTAGAACAGTTTCTTCCCCACTATATTGTTTTCTCACGTAGTGTAGGGCCTCCAATAGTCTTCTAAGCTCCTCGAGGTTACATGGTATCTTGAACTTAACGTGCCTGTAGCCCGACTTAATGGCTTCTTCCAGTCTACGTGACGTGATAACGGGATGACCTAGGAATATAGTGTAGGCTACTGGTATTTCCGTCCTGTACACGCCTCCCAGTACCTCAGCCTCATACTTAGCTTTTCCAGACTGTGCAAGAGCATGTACTACAGCTGACTCAAGTGCAAGATAAGCCCCATAATTCACCTGCTGTCCCCTTACAAACTCGCTATACTCACTAGATCTCAGAGTATTTAATACATCCTCGAGGGATAACCCCTGAATTGCCCTACTTAAAGACAATGTTTTAGCGTAATCATCCACAATACTCGCGCTATATGGTGTACCCTCTCCCACACCAATGAGACCAGAATCTGTTAACAGTAATATTATAAGGTGAATAGTTCTGGTAACAAGCCTCCAACCACTAATATAGTGGTGGGTAGGAAAGGAGAGTATAGTGCTATACAAAGCTTTAATGTACATGCAAATATCACCTACACTAAAAACAATGTATAGACGCCATTATCGTAGATCAAGCCTTTTCCGCTTCCTAGTAAGAAGCAGAATGGTTTCTTATATAAGCTATAATATCCGATGGGAGCCCGTATAAGTCTATCCCTTAGAGGCTGTGGAACTATAGCTTGTCTATCCAGATAATTTCTCATAACTTCTATAACGCCTTCAGGGCTTAGCACCCCGGGAGGTGTTATGGAACCGTGTCTCGGTATTCTTGGAGTTTGCCACATCATATCGCAAAGTCCAAAAGTAGTATATGGCGATAGACACAGGAACCTTGAGCCACTCACATACGAAGATACATATACTACCGGGTGTAAAATATAGTCACTAAATCCACCCTGAGAAAACGTCGCATAAGTATAAGTTTCATCGTCTGCTCTTATAACTGGCATGAAGGGAAACCCGAAGTTTGCTACGAAACCTAAAACAATTAGAAACAGAGGGAAAGCGAACCTGCTACTTTTAGTTAGGAATACATATAGTTTTTCATATGTAATGCCGAGACTCACTAAGAGCAAGAAACAGATAAGGCTAAAAGCCCTGGCTCCAGTTAAGAAGGATCCAACTCCGGCCCAGCCAATCATCCAAGTTGAATAGGAAGCAAATAAAAGCAACGCGAGCATTTTTTCATCATGGTTTAAAGAACGCCATCTTATTGATAGCCAAATTGTATGAATAAAGATCAAGGAGAGAACAATAATAGTCTTCGCATAATAACTCACGAGATATTGCACAAGATCCCAAAAACTTAGTCCTCTGGTTTCCATAGCTGTTTTTGCTACTTGAATTTCCCGTATATACAGTGAATATAAAATGCGGATCGTCCCTCGGGTAACACCAGTAAACAAGAATACGTCCGAGTAAATTTCATATATCACGAAAGCGGATAACATTATGAAAGTTGGTATCATTACTTTTGGAGTGATCTCTGGAATACCCGTTTTACTGAATAATTTTGCTGTAATCAACATAGAGACTATGATTAACATGTAGGCAAGCATTATGACAGCTGTGGAGAAGTGAGTAATAAGCAAACCCCAAAATATTACAAGCACTAGTATTATACTCTTAAAAACATCTTCTTTTCGTTTCATTAACCTTATAAAAGCATATAGAATCCCTCCAGCATATATGTAGCCGATCTCCACGCCACCATAATAAACCGGTAGCGGTATTGATAATGTAATGATCGCTAACAACCACAGGCTTCTACGTATATCTATGCTTTCCGACTTCAGCCATCCAACACTTTTCAGCGCTGCTAAAATAAACAGAATGTACCCCGTGTATATCACTATGAGCACTATATTCATACTCCACCCAAGGGTGATCGAAGACAATAGGCTCAGCGAAGCTGGTATAATACCATTGCCGGGATGATAACCATACTGGTCGGAATAAAATAGGATTCCAGCTGTATCGACACGGCCATTGACAATAATCCACTCAGCGAACGAATAATGAGCTGTACTATCCCAGGGTCCCGTAATGTTAAGTGTATTAGGGTATTTTAGAACAGGTAAGACTACTACTAGGAACGCTTGAATAATCAAGGGAATGATTATCGAAGCCCTGCTATCAAATAGTAGATATGAAAGCAAACTAATTGCAACAATTACAGCAACAGTCTCCCAGAAAATCCCTTCCAAAGGCCACACATCTATAAACGAGCTGGATCTCCAGGTCAAAAATACCAAGTATAATGCGAGGACGATAGTTATTGATAAAACGGAGAGAGCCCTTCTATTCTTGAGCGTCAAGCTTATCATCCTGCATCAACCCTATTATAAGCTTAAGCAATCTCTCGGCTCCAATTCTTCGATCAACGTGTTTTTTAAATGCGAGAACGTTTTTTCTTAATTCATCTATTAAATCCTTATTTGTCGCTAATGTTTTAATCGCTTTTTCCAAACAGATGTGATCCTGGGGCTCACATAAAATGCCTAACTTATTCTTCTCGACGACCTCCCCTAGTTCACTACGCTTCCTCGCTAGAACAATCATGGGCAATCCTGTAGCGATATATTCGTAGAACTTGACTGGAATAGCATAGTCATAAACGGCATCTCCTACCCTCGGAATAACACCAATATCGCTGGCTGACAACAATATGACAACGCCTTTCATATCTAAAACCCCCATGTAAGTCATTTCCTCTTTAAAGTAATTGATAATACGCTCAACAACACCATCGTAGATAGGACCTGCTACTACAAGCTTGACATCGATGCCTAGTTTTCTCCTGATTTTTCGGATCGCCTCTAATAATGGGAGAATATTGTAGTATCCACGAGAAGATAAAAGACCTATATAAGCAATTAATAAAGAGCCTTGATTCAATCCAAGCTTCGTCCTAGCCTCTCTCTTATCAATTGCTTTAAAGACGCGTAAATCCGCTCCGTTAGGAACCAAATATACTTGTTTACCTATATCCTTAGCCATCCACTCAACAAGTGTCCTAGTTGTTCCTGTAATAGCGCTCGCTCTTTTATAAAGGCTATAATTGATTAATTTATATGCTTTAGCAACAAATCTCGAGAGACCTTTTTTATATGAAATCAACATAAGTTTCTCCTGAGGATCCCTAATATCTATGATCATTCTCGATCTCACCAATAAGTTGCCAACATAAGATGATAAGAGAAGGTGTGAATCTGGAATACTGACAACCACTATTCTAGGCTTTAGAATTAAAATCAATGGAATAATTGAAAAAGACAATATAAAATTTATGGGAAGAAACGCTAAGCTGGATGATGAAACGCTTAGGGGGACTTGGTAACATTCTTTCGAAGGCCTTACGATTCCATAACTAGTTAGATGAATAACCCCAATGCACCTAGTTCTCAAACCCCTTGAGCGAAGATATTCTAAGAAATACTTGACTCTTCTATAACCTGCCTCAGATTCGCCTAAATAATTACAGATGAATAGTATGTCAATATTGCTCAAAGCACAGAGACCTCATATATCCGATAGTATTGTGACAGTCTTAATTAACATTATTATACATCTTGATAAAATATTTGCACAAGAAGTTTTTTCCGTTCCATCGGGCCCTGAAAAAGACAGAACATGAATCTTTACATGCGTTTTGGACATGGGATTTCTACCAGACTACTTATGAATAACTTTATAAATTCCATCTTTGGCTTAGCTCGTAATCGAGGATACTATGGCACTGTATTTTTCGGCTATGCGTTCCCATGAGTATAATTGTGAAGCTAAATAAGCCTTCGTAGCTAGGGTTTCTCTAATTCTAGGCGATTCTAATAAATAATTAACGGCTTCGCTGAGCTCCTCAATGGAGCCGGGACTAAACAATATGCCATTATACCCATTTATTACGACCTCTGGGATCCCGCCTATTTTTGATGCAATAACAGGGGTTTTGCAAGCCATGGCCTCTAATACTGTAGCAGGTAATCCCTCGAATAGGGAGGGCAGAACATATATATACGATGCTGAATAGAAGTAAGGCGTTAATCTATGAGGGATACTTCCAGTAAAACAAATATTCTCCGAGATATCTAATTTTTCAGCGAGTGCTTTAAGATAATTCAAGTATTTGGGTTGTTCTATATAACCTACAAGTAACAAAAACCAGTCTTTCCTGTGAAGCCTAGAGACGGCTTTAATTAAAACGTCTGCTCCTTTAACTGGATCTACTCTTGACAAATACAGTATAAGGTGCATGTTTTCTATATGCCTACCACATTTCCGCCTTACTAAGTTAAGAACTACATTACGTGCAATATCGATATTTACAGGTTTAAACAAATCTGTGTCAACACCGTTTGGTAACCTTATAATTATTTGCTTGCCACCAGCCTCATTTATTTTTAAAACAGAACTAACTAAGTACTTTAAATTGTTAGAAAGTGCGATGACAATATTGCTTTTCTCAATGAGTTTTCTGAGTGTGATAACATGTTGAGGGGATATGAATAAGAAATGTAAGAGCCTGTAGAAGTTAAAACCTTGTTTTAATGCCTCGAAATCCTCATGGATAGGAAATCCATGTATTGTCGTGATAAGCTTCTTTTTACCGAACTCATTCAATACGGCTTGGAGAAATGTGCTTTCAACGTGCACGTTTACTACATCATACTCGCTTAGAGCGTCTCTGATCGTCTTATGAGCCTTAATACTGAAAATCCAAGGGGCTCTGAGAAACGAAGCGGGTAGCGGGTTGTTATCAACTGGGTAAATCTCTATGCCTAGTTCTCGGAGTTTCCTGATCTCCTTAGTGTTCTTAGATTTAGGTGTTACAATGCCTACTTTTACGCCTTTTTTGGCTAGCCTCTTGGATAGTTCTCGAACATATGTGGCGGGTCCTCCAACGTGGTCTAGTGGGGTTTGAACTATGTGAAGAACGCTAGACATCTTCCTATATACCTATTTACTGGTGATCAGCTTCTCGTATACTTTAAGGGTCTTACGAGCCATTTTATCGGCTGTAAACCTTGAGGCAAACAGTTTGGCATTCCTTGAGAGAGTATGTCTAAGCTTCTCATCTACTATTAACTCCTCAAGGAACCTAGTAAGCGTGTTTACATCGCCGGGTTCAAATATTAATCCATCAACTCCATTTTTCATCATTAATGCGTAATCACCAGTGCGACTCGTAATTATGGCATTACCCATGCTTGCTGCTTCGAGAAGTACCATTGGTGCAGACTCTTTATCGGAGGTTAATACAAATATGTCGCTAGCATTGTAATATAGCCATACTTTTTCACGTGGTACGGATCCCGAGAACTTTATTATATCGTTCAGCTTGTATTTCTCGGTAAGTTTGATCAAGAATGGTGTTTCGTATCCTTTTCCTATGATTATTACAAAAATGTTGTCGCGCACGCTCTTATCTAGCCTGTATATAGCCTCAATCAGCAGATCAATTCTTTTCTGGGGAATATGTCTTCCAACAGTGAGCACTATGATTTTATTTTTTGGTAGCCTCAAAACTCTACGTGCTTCTTCTTTACTAGGAATGTTCAAGGGAACTTCAACGCCATTGTGGATCACCACGATTCTACTGGGATGTACCTTGTATATATTTACGAGCTCTTGTTTACATATATAAGATGGTGCTATAATGATCTTGCTTGTAAATATGCTTGCATATTCCATTAAATAGCCAAGCGAGACGTAGAAAACAGTTTTCTTAAAGACCTGTGGATTTGGAGATTCCGCCGTTTTCAATATCGACTTAACATCACCTATTCCCGTAGTATGTATAGTAGTTACCTTTCTGTCATCATAGGCTACGAGTCCACCAACATAAGGTTCTTGAACATGGACTATATCGAAGTGTTTCTCATGTAGTACTTTTTTGGTGAAACTAGTTAGTCTTGCTATATCCCATGTCAATAATAAATCCTTATATAAATTAGTCGCACCTGTCTCCATTAGAGAACTTGCGGGAGGTAAGAACACCTCACCATCTGTTGATGCACGTGGATCTCCAAAAGCTACCACGGTTACCTCGACACCTAGTTTTCTCAAATGCTTAACCAAGCTATACGTATGTGTAGCAATACCACCAACAGAAAATGGAGGATACTCCCTACCAACAATCAATACTTTCATTTCAAGCCTTCATAAATAAGACACGTCTCTTTAGAAATCCGTGAAATGTTACAATGGCCTCGTCTCCTTGAATTTCTCGCTTGCTTGTTCTCCCCCTACTCCCCAGTTCTCCTTAGGCACCTCGCGTATTACTACTTCCACTGCGTGCCCTGGTATTCCGAGCTCTTCGAATACCTTTGTTATGCCCTTGATTATTTTCTCCTTAGTCTCTCTTGATACCCCACTCCACGTGTACACGTTGACTATGGGCATGGCTGTCGCCAGCTTCCTTGCTCTCGATTAGTGATGATTTCTGGCTTTAATGAAGTACTCTAGTAGTAGGATAACTACTGTCACTACTGCTAGTACTGCACCTGTCTCTGTTACCAGTGGGCCCTCCACTATTTCCATCTGCGTGAAGTCCGGTTTCACTGTTTCAACTGTGATGCTGGGGTTTACCGTTATGCCTGTAGCTGTTGATGCTCCATTCACCTGTATCTTAACCCATATTGAGTCTACTAGTGGGTATAGTATTGGTGTTGGGCCTGTGAATACGTCTAGTAGTAGGTGTAGTGTGTAGATTAATAGTGTTGCCAAGGTTAAGCCAAGATACCTCCTCCCACGCCAATACACTAGTATTACTAATGGTGTAGTAAACAAGGCCACTAGTACTAGACTATGCGTAATCCACCTGTGAATCCTCAACAATGCATCCACGTCTGGTATTAAGCCAACAAGCCCAACCAGCAACGCAACCCTAGTATCCACCCTCACCCTAGCCACTAGCACACTTGAAGCATAGTGCGCCAGTAGATCAGGCATAGCAGTAAATTACCCCTGCCTAAGCCACGAAGTCCTACCACAGCCCTCGGGGCCGAGGACAACTACTGGGAGCCTAGTACCGTTTCTCAGCAGATGGTGGTTCATAGCCATTCATATCTATTGATTCCGGCTCTTCACCATCTGCTTCTCAACGGTCTCCCCAAGCCCCTTCACCGCAGTGGCTCCCCTCTAGTCGCCTAGGGCTCACATCCTCTACGGGTCTCGGAAACCCGGGGTCACCGATATGTTTGTAAGCTTCTGAGGCTTATAAACAACAGCACTAGAAAACCCCAGACATCATTGAATATGAGCACCACAAATGACTATGAAGACTGAAACAGCCCCTCTCAGCGAGGTCTCTAATCTGGTTTAAACCCCTATCTCTATCCATAAACTCTACTTCAAGCCCTGGTGTGAATGGTTATTTAATTCTCTCCATACAGTACACTATTTAGAGGCCTACAGCCTCCTTTACCTCTTATAATGTACTCTACCCGAGAACTCTCCACATTAATGGTAGATTCAAGTAGCCTATGCCAAGTGTTATGAGTTTTTTAAAGTCCCCTAGTGCCTCCCTTAAACCACTCCTGAGAGCTACTAGTACGCCATAGTATATTGCTCTACCCCTCAGAGTGGAGAGCTCTATTTCAACCATGATTCCCACAAGTATCTCCCTTAAAACACGTGACTTAACAATCTTCAAAAACCTAGATGCAAGTAGTAGTGCACGCGAGGTGGTAGGCAACTTAAACCACACACCCGTACATAACGCCTTACGAATAAACCTCGAGATTAAACTACTCGTTAACACTCCACCAATACTCTCCCTAACCTTCCCAAGCGCTAACTCAACATACTCCCCTGGAACACCACTATACCTAGCTGCGACAAGCGCACTAGCTATAGCCAACACTGAATCCCTCAACACGGGTGCATGGTTAAACACGAATTCACCAATACCTAATTCATGGTTTAGTTAAGTTAATAAGTATTACGATTAATCGCTACACATTCCCCGGGAACCTATCACGCCTCACGCTCTACTCTCTCCCTGAGATCCCTCAATGCCCTCAAAACCCTGATCTCAAATCTCTTGAAGTACAGTGCTAGAACTGCGAGTAGTGAGGACAGTGCTCCCAGGCCACTAAGCGTTATACCCGCTAGTGCTCTAACATGGTGTACTACACCGTAGTATAGCCATCTATATAGGACAAATATGTCTAGGTACAACCCTGGGATTAGCATTAGTGCTCCAAGAGCGAATATTAAGAATACTGGGTTATACCTCCAAGTTAATCTAACCATGTCCACCGCTATTTTAAAACCATGCCTAACACCAAGCTTCTTCCTGCCAATACGCCTCCTGTAACCTATTGGCACCTCGGTGACTCTAAAACCAGTTGAAACAGCGTGTGCAACAATCTCTGATTCAACACTGAAACCAGTGAACTCGAAGCCTATCTCCCTCAGTAGTTTCCTCCTAGCTGAGTACATTCCACTCAGTACATCACTCAACCTGACTCCGAATAGTATTTTGAAGAACAGTGAGAGAGCCTTATTACCCAGCTTAAACAATACACTCTGAGAACCCCTCTCCAAGTACACTCTCGAGCCAATAACTAGATCATACCCGTTCTCAAGCCGCCCAAGTAGGTCATGTATGTACCTCGCTGGGTAAGTGTAGTCACCATCCATGAATACAATGCAATCACTACTAGTGTACTCAACACCAGTCTTAATAGCCATTGCTTTACCCTCACCCTCCTGGAGTATAACCCTGAAGCCCATTGACCTAGCAATCTCCCTACTACCATCACTCGAGTAGCCGTCAACAATTAAAACCCTCTCCCTTGGGACACCGCTCTCCACTAACTCCCTTAGAACAATTGGTAGAGCTTCGGCCTCATTTAAAACAGGTATAATCACAGTGTAGTCGCTACAGCTATCTCCACTCAACCCAGGAACCCTCCCCATAGGATACTAAACAGGCTTTGATATTTATACGTGAGTAACTGTGTTCACTAAAATATATGTTAACTATTCTCAAGTCCTCCTCACCAATACACCGTTCACGAGGTAGTAGTCTTCATCAACATCCATCCCAGCGTAGAGGTCTGTAGTAGTTATCAATACTGCCAACCCGCTCACACTAGCTAACTGCCTAATGTAGCCCATGACCACTCTTACAGTTTCATCATCTAAGTGTGCGAATGGCTCATCAGCTACGAGTAGAATAGGCTTCTTAACTAGTGCACGTGCTAATACAACCCTCTGCCTCTGGCCACCACTCAGTTCACGGGGCCTCCTACTCTCCAACCCCTTTAAACCAAGCACCTCTACTACTTCTCCAATAATCCCCGCGCGGTTGCTCCTCTCAATATTCATTAATCTAAGTGGTAGCTCAATGTTCTCCCACACTGTTAACTCATCTATTAGTGAGCAGTCTTGGTCAACGTAGCCAATGTACTTCAACCTAGTACTCGATAACTCGGATTCACTTAGTTTACTCGTGTCTAAGCCATTGAAGTATACTAATCCACTATCAGGCTTTAAGAGTAGTGCAGCTACCTTGGCGAGAGTTGTTTTACCAACACCACTCCTACCTCTAACAGCAACTACTCTACTAGGCCTTAGTGATAAGTCAACCCCTCTCAACACATTGTCACCGCCAATAGTCTTCCTTACACCCTGTAGCTCGAGGACACTCAATTCTAATCCACCAAGACATAGTTCTCTAGGCTACTATACACTACACTACTACACTTGAACAAGTCTAGTCTTGGTTTAACATATTGTAGTGGTGTAATGGGTACACCGTAGACTAGTTCCCCGGGGCTAGTGACTAGTAGCTGGTTGCCGGTTAAGCCACAAGACCTCAACGCTGTAGCTAGGTTTAAGCCCGTGCTAACCAAGTCCTCTCCAAGCATGTAGGAGTACTTTGCACCAGCTAGCACCCTACTATTCGAGTAGCCCTCAATGAAGTCCTTGAGGGCAACATCGGCTACACTATACCTCCAGTAGAATAATATGGGGTCTCCACCTCTAAAGGCACTGTATGTAACCATATAGCAGTTTAGTACTAGTATAACCGTTATTAAAACCACTAGTCTCGGTTTAAACCTCGATAAATCACCAATGCTTAGAGCTATGGGGTATACGAGGTAGTTGAGGAACCTGTGTGTTATTGAGGCAAGCCACTTAGCATATGTTAAAGTATAGAGCAACCCAACACCTAGTGGTAGGAGTAGTGGTGTAGCTAAACCCCTATCCCTACCCCTAGGCTTAAGGAGACCAGTTAGTAGCAACAATAGTGGTAGACCATAGGGAATAGTGCTTAAACCAACTGGTACTCCCTCAACTAAGCCACTGTAAGCAACCACGGTGACTAAAACCACAACCAAAGCCAAAGCACCGAGACCCCTACCACCACCCTGGAGTAAGAGGTATGTAGTGTATGTGAAGACAGTGTAAGCTATGAGGACAACAATGTCTAATAACGTGAAGACGTACACCGGTCCCGCGTAAAAAACGTGTAGAGTATATAGTGTAGACGTGAGCAATGCAGTAGCCAGTAGGCTCCACTTGTGAACCACTCCACCCCTAACACCATTCTTCAATTCAACCACGAAATCCACGTAGATTAATGTGAGAGAGTAGACTATCACAATGAGTGATGTAAGGGGGTGACTTAGAGTGAGGGCAATTGAGGCGATCAATACCCCAATCCACCTAGACAACTTGTTAGTATGCATCGAGAGGTACAGTGTTAACACTGCTAGTGGGTAAGCATAAACCTCCTTTAAGTAAGCTGATGTGAATAGCGTGAATGAAGGGTAAACTAGTAGAGCAAGCAGTGATAGAGCCCTCGGCAACTCCTCGAAAACACCTCCAAGCACCACGTATAGTAGTAGTGTCAGAGTAAACGCCACTAGTGGTGCCCCGAGGAAAGCGTAGAAGTCGTATATACTCACACCAGACACCTCAACGAAGACCGTGGAGAACATTGTAGCTGAAGGCCACTTAGCGTGGCGACTACTAAGAGACATTACTTTAACCCAGGGGTTTTCAACTAGTAACCGTGTTAACCTAATGAGAGGCCATGAGTCAGTTGAGAACACAGCGTTGTTGATTAATGAGGGTATAATTCTAGAAGTAGGGGCTAGAACAAGTACTGTGACTAGTAGTATCCTACTCCACTTCACTCCAAACCCCTATTGTTAAACCAGTTGTGTACAGTGTGGTCAGCGCTGTGAAGACGAGTAGTACTAGTATACTGGGTGCTCTAGGCTCGAGCACGTAGCCCATGATCTCTAGGTTGACTACTCTCACGTAGTTGTATATTATTAGTGATATGGCGCAGGCGAGAATAGCGGTAGTGAATCCTAGTAGTATGATTGAAGTAGTTATACTCCTCCTAGAAGCCCCCAGCTCTCTGAAAACGCGTAGAGTATTCTTAAACCTCCCCGCATTGTCTAAACCAAGCACAATAGAGCCAACTACACTTGCAACAGCTACTCCACAGGCGAAGTACAATATGTAGTCCCTCTGCAGGCCGAAGTTAGCTATATACGCCTCTGTGATAGCACTATAAACTACTGCACGAGTCTCATTACTACTAATGCGTGAGAGCACTGTTACAACTAAACCAGTCAATTTATACTCCTCGGGTTTAACCCCAAGAGCCTCCATTACCCTACTGAGAGCACTACTAGGGCCTTTAACCACAGCGTATGAGTAGTAGCCTCTACCCACACCCCTAATCCTAGCAACTAGATCGTATGGCGCCTCTAGAACATATCCACTAGTGTAGCCACAGACCTTGACGTAGTATACTTCACTCGTGAATAAAGATGAGACGAGAACCCCCTCTCCAGCTCTAACACCTAGTTCACGGGCTAACTTCCCGCCTACGAGTACACAGTCACCACTAATAGTGCTCGAGCTAGTGCTCCTCAAAACAAGGACTCTATCACCATATAGTACTGGTGTAGCGAGATAGTACTCAACTGTGATACCACTTATGTTTGAAATCCTCGCCTCAACCTCACTCCTATGTATTAGTGTTGTTAAAGGCGAGAAACCCCTAGCTGAGATAACTAAGCCCTCGCCAACTCCTAATACACCCTCATAGAGCCATAGAATTGAGTCAATGAGGCCTAAGGCAATTAGGGAAAGCCAACTCAATGCAACGAGTACTATGAGGGAGTAAGCTACGACCCTGATCTTAGTCTTCAACAATACTAGTGTAGCTACATGCATTAATCAACCACACTCCTAGAGGCAGGGTAAGCTACTGCAACGCCTAGCAATACCTCTAGTAGTAGTATCCAGAGAGTACTCGTCCTCAGAGTTGGAGGTGGTAGTGGTAGGATATAGCCTAGTAGAGACCACGCAGTGTAAACGAGTACAACGCCTAGTGCACTGATATATAGAGTGATTAGAGCGTGGAGAATAATAAGGGCAATGGCTGTGGAGGCTTTGGCAGCGCGATTGCTTAAACCACTCTCAACAAGTATCCTTACATCAAGCCTCATGGATTCAGCGACTCTTCTATGGGCAGTGTAGATTATGACTGAGTAAGCGAGGATCAGGAGGATCATCCATTGGAGTGAGACACTTAGTAAATCCCTCTCAATACTCCTCAAAAAACCCCTAAATAAATCCCCGCGGGGGGTTAAACAAGCGTACTCACCAAACAAACCACTCAACTCGCTATCCAGTAGGAGGACTATGTTGGAGCCCCATGAAGATACAACTGTGTAATTACGTGTCCTCCCATTAATTGAAACCACTACCGAGCTTGGCTTACCGAGGTCATTGTATAGGTCTAGTGGTAGCACTACTCCACTACTATAATTATACTGCTTACTTAAACCAGTGGAACTCAGTACACGGGGCGCCTCTGCTTTAACCACTAATACTATTGCACTTAAACCACTACTACCATTACCCACAAATCCCTCCACGGCTGTAGCTGGGTAGCAGTCTCCACTCACTACACTACTTGAAACAAGAAATACTGGTTTACCATTATCAATGTATGCGTAGTTGAGGCTACTTGGGTCGGGGATTGTGAATAACACCACTGCTAGGAGGACTGGCGCTAGTACGGCTACTAGGATAGTATTGTAGAGCTTCTTCCTAATAGCTGAGAGTATTAAGGTTTTCGAGGCTTCAATGAGCACTTTTAGCATTATTCCACGTGTAAACAATGCACTTAGTGCATTAGAGTGCTTTAACTAGACCATCTACCTCTAACTACTCTCGCTTGACTCAGTGTCGACTTGAAGACACTGTACTTCCTCACGAGAGCCACTATACTAACAACAAGTGTATAGATAGCTAGTGACGCGACAACAGGGTCTAGTCTAATACCCCAGGGTGTGTAGTTTAGTATGAGGCCTATTAGTGGTACAACTGCGAGGGATAATCCTATTGATAACGCTAAGCGCTCCAAGGGCTTTAATTCCCTTTCATCTGGGTATAGTGCTTCAACTAGTACATAGCCTGGTAGGTAGAGGACGTATAGTGTGCCAAGTAAATACCTCAAAGACGATAACACTGGCATAGTGCTGGAGGCGTAAACAACTATTACTGATA
>JAJHRV010000051.1 GCA_020833525.1 Thermosphaera sp. | reverse complement strand
TTGACGAGTCTATAAGAGGTAAGCTTACTGTAGACCAAGAGGTTGAGTACTGGCAGGTGTTAAATGCAAAGCTCATTGTGAGACCGCGCTGAGATCTCCAGGATTGCAATCCATCAATAAGTCAATGGAGCTACCTAGTGAATAGGACAGTGATCTCCTCGTTCCATGAATATTTATTTTTATACATGGGATAGTTATATTTAGATTGGTAATGGTGAAACTATGTCTCAGGCATCTCTAGAATCGAGGAGTTTAAGTAGTGGACTAGTCATTGCAGGAGCGTATGCAGATAAAGTCAGGAGGACGCTGTTCGCTCAATTAAGAGACCTCATGAGGCAGGACAAGGAATTCGCTAGAGAGATTGCGAGAGCGGCTGGCGAACTCAATGCTGTTCTCTACCGCATACTCGTCGAGGAGGTGAAAGTAGAGAAGGGGGACGTAGTGAGGATTAGGGTGAACTACACCATTGACCCGGCATCTAAGAGGATAATCTGGGACTACAACACCCTCTCAATAGAGGCATTTAAGAGGATACCAGATGAGAAGGTATTGGAGATTGTTAATGACGTGGTGAGAAATAAGCTCTCAAAAATCCTCGAAGAGTTCTCACGTGCACCTCGAGCTATAGAAGAAAAGGTGAAGGCGTTTGAAACCCCTGAGGAGAAGGTGGAGGCTCCTCCTCCACCACCACAGCCAGTGAGCATTAGTGATGTAGTTGCATCTGTCGACGTCCTCGGGGAGACAATTGATGGGGGGTTACTCCTTAAACTGAGCGATAGTCAAGAGCGGTCTGTGGGATTAGCTTCAGTAACGCCTAGTGGGGAGGAGCTTGTTATAGACGCTATTATAATACATGCAGGGTCTTCAATGAGGTATCTAACAAGGACTCGTGTAAAACTGAGTGAGTACAGTGAGAACCCATCTAGATTAATAAGCGACTTGGAGAAAATACAGCCAACCACGATACCACCACAGGAAGCGGAGAAGTTGATAAAAGACAAAATGCAGAATCTACTTTAATATTGTATTTTTACCCCCCATCTCTTTAAACTATTTCAACTACTCCATTAATAAATCGGGGACCAGTTGCCAAAGCTAGATCTTGGTGAAGCACCCGAGGGCATAATAGAGCTAAGTAATGAAGAAATATTCAATGAGTTCATAGAGACTCTTCAAGCGGCTGGCGCTTCGAGAGACACTATAAAGGCCTACTCAGCCGCTATAAGGGATTTCCTATCCTACATCAATGGAAAACCACTACGCCAAGTCACTCTACGAGATATTATCGCTTGGAGGAATGAGAGGCTAAGTAGTGGATTTCCAGGCGCTAAAACCATGGATAAGTCCAAGTGGCAGGTGACACTACACTACTATACTCTACTATTAAGGAGGTTCTTCAAGTGGCTTGGACTTAAGGTTAAAATGCCGGGGGTTAAGAGGCTTCCAGCCAAGATTGAGGCATTGAGGGATGAGGAAGTAGCTGCACTACTCCAGGTTGCTAGAAATCCACGAGATAAGCTAATACTCCAATTGTTATTAACTACGGGGTTGCGGAGTAGAGAACTACTAGAGCTAAGAGTTGAAGACATAGATCTAAATAAGGGGGTTATAAGGGTTAGAGCCGCCAAGTATGGGAAGGAGAGGCTTATAACAGCGCCTAGAGAAGTATTTGAAGCCCTCGACGCTTGGATTAAGTTAAATAACTTAAAGCCCAAGGACAAGTTGTTCAATATATCATACCAAGCACTATATAAAAGACTGAAGAAACTCGCAGTTAAAGCTGGTATAGATCCAGCTAAGATTAGACCACACATTCTACGACACACATTCGCTACAATGGCTTTGAGAAAAGGGCTAAGCCTCCCAAGTCTCCAAAGACTACTCGGACACAGTGATATTAGAACTACACAAGTCTACCTACACATGACTATAGAAGACGTTAAACGCGAATACGAGGAGAAAATGGGGGGTCTACCGAGCTTTGAGCGGTGTCCAAGATGTGGAAGTATAGTACCCTATAATGCAGTATACTGCCCATACTGCGGCTCTAAACTATCAGTAGAAACCGGGGAGGCAGCTACATAGTTACTCTACCAATCTCGCAAGGAGTATCCTCGGGATCCTAGTGTGGTTTGGATTCCTCTCCCGGTATGCCTTAACGAGGCTCTCACCATCCTCGACCGGGTAGGAGTCCTCGTAGGAACCCAGCAGTCTATCCAACTCGTTTTCAACGAGTTTAACTATGTATAGGGGATTAACAGGTATACTCCACTTCTCTCCAGAATACTTCAACTCGTATAGTTTATTGAGAAAAGCTTTATCATCCTCATAACTCGCACTAGCTACAGCTCTATAATACTGAGTTATATAGTGTGCAATAATGTAAGCCACTAGCTTTGCATCCTTGTAGACTTTAATAGTCGTCAATTCGCTGTGATCCTCGAGGACAGCGTGAGGTCCATACTCGACAACATACCCTAATCCACGTAGTTCACTAATAAATTTCTCTAAGTTCCTCACCTTATCGAAGACTATTATTCTGGACACTCCAACCCCCATAATAGAGCCATAAAGCAATATATCATTAAAGATGAGTATTCCAATAGCCTCAATAGCGATTAATCATATCAACTCTTTTATACGGATATAATTACAGCAAAACACCCTTCTTTATAGGAGCGTGAGAGGTTTATGTTGGATTATAATTCCATTATACCGGGTAGTGTGGAGGAAGGCAAGTCATCTAGTAGGGTATTATCTGATCTCCGTGAGAGCCTGGACTGGGTTAAGTCCATCGATGTCCCTGTATTGAAGTGGAGTTGTGAGTGCAGTATTGAGGCTGGTAATAAGGCATCCTCCTGTATCCTACTACCATATAGTAGTGGGCTTCATGGAGAGTTTAAACATGGAGATCTCGTGTGGATTAGAGACCCTCGTGAAATATTATTCGTTGATGTAAAGGGTAAAGTCATTATTCTAAGGCAGTCATTAGATGAAAAATTGTTGAGGCTTGTAGCGTACCTAGCTGTAGAGCGTGGTGCTTCGGGATTAATATTAACGAGTGAACAAGGTGGAGTCTTAAAAGCAAGCGTAGTAGTTGGCTCACCTGGTTACAGCTATGTTAGATCGCTCCCTGTAAGTATCCCGGTGGTAGCTGTTCCTTTAGACCCACTTGATCTATCTGAAAGCAGAGGAGTTGTCATCAGGGTAAAAGCCAACGTAGAGGAGTCTAGAGGCAGGATCATTATAGGGGGTCTGAATGGAAAGGGTGATAGAGAGGTACACATTATAGGGCATCACGACTCAATCCTGGGGGGATTCGAGAGTACACCAACTAGGCTTATCCTTGAATTAGCGAGGGATAAGGCTGTTAGAGAATTGTCTAAAATAGCAAACCTGGTCTTCATTTCATACACTGCTAGAGAGCTGGGTGATCCCGAGTTTAGAGAGTATAATTATACCTGGGGTGAGCGCTACTTATTGAAGATAATAGCGGAGAGGGGTGGTATTGAGAACATACTATACTCTATTGCACTGGGGCCGCTTATCTATGGTAGGAGCTTAGAGGCGTGGGGTCATCCACTACTCTTAAAACCACTAGTGGAGACTGGAGTAGCTAGGGGTGAAAACACAGCTTTATTGGAGTCACATCCATACATTGAACACGGAGTCCCCTCTATAACACTAACTAATCGAGAGTCCCTCGTCTATAGAAACACTAATCTGCTAATAAGTGGGGATCTCTCTAGAACGCTACTACGTGAATTAGTCAACACATTAACGTATCTTACTACGCATTTGGAGCCCTTGGATAACTGGCTGAATATTCTTAGAAGACATGCTTATGAAAGAGTAGGTGAGGCTATATTAGAAGCTAGAATTGAGGCAACACGCCTACTAGATACTGCTCAAAGAGAGGGGTTTAGAGGGGTTTATAAAGCTACACGACTATCCCATAACTTACTATACGCCGCCTGCATAGACCCGTTGGAATACTACCTCGACTCCTCGATGTGGGCTGGTTTATCATGGGAGAGCATTAAGGGGTTGGAGAAGCTACTGGAGGGTTGTAGAGGCCTCTTGTTTATTGGTAGTGAAGAGGGGTATGTTTCATACTCAAGTGTAGTTGGCTTCATTGAGGGTGTTTTAAGTGGGGTTAGAGGTGTTGCACTTAAAAAATTAAAGTCTCGTATTGATAATGAGTTAATTAAGTCAACGCTAATTCATCTAGGTAAAGGGGGTTTTATTGGCTAAGAAGGCGATAGGTATTGATAAATACCTAGATTTCGACGACTGGTACCATGATGCACTGCGAGAAGCTGACTTAGTTGATATAAGGTATCCTGTTAAAGGAATGATTATTTGGAAACCATATGGTTTAAAGGCATTGAGGCTTACCCAGAGGATACTCATGGATCTACTCGAGAAAACCGGCCACTTAGAGGCTTATTTCCCAGCGTTAATCCCTGAGTCGGTATTCGCTAGGGAGAGGGACTTCCTAGAGGGTTTTGGTGGTGAAAGCTTTGTAGTAGAGGGTACTGGAACAAAGAAGTTCAATGAGAGGTTTTACCTGAGACCTACTAGTGAGACTGTTATGTACTATATGTGGAATCTATGGATTAAGGGACGTAGAGATCTCCCATTGAAAATGTACCAAGTCGTCAACGTTTTTAGATATGAGACAAAGATGACGCACCCTATTCTAAGAGTGAGGGAGATAATGGGGTTTATAGAGGCCCACACAGCACATGCAACCCCTGAAGAAGCTGAAGCCCAGATCAAGGAGGCTATTGGAATATACGAGGAGTTCTTTGATAGACTACAACTACCATACTACATAGTGAAGACTCCTCCATGGGATACATTCGCTGGAGCAGAGTACAACTATGACTTCATAACAGTAATGCCTGATGGAAAGGGCCTCGAGCTCGGAAGCGTGATTAATCTAGGGCAGAGGTTTGCAAAAGCATTTGACATAAAGTACATGGATACTGATGGGCAAT
Organism: Thermosphaera sp.; assembly: GCA_020833525.1. Taxonomy (GTDB): domain Archaea; phylum Thermoproteota; class Thermoprotei_A; order Sulfolobales; family Desulfurococcaceae; genus UBA285. The sequence goes on along the minus strand of JAJHRV010000051.1, from coordinate 2,712 downwards.
TCAAGTACATTTACCAAACATGCTATGGAGTGAGTGAGAGAGTTCTCGGGGCTGTGATAGGAATACATGGGGATGAAAAGGGATTGTTCTTCCCACCCGAGATAGCGCCAATACAAGTAGTAGTAGTTCCAATAGCTAAACCAGAGGATGTACAAGTCCTTGAGTATGCACGGAGAGTTAAGGAGATTCTAGAGAAAACGGGGATTAGGGTTTTCATCGATGATGACCTGGAGAAATCCCCTGGCTGGAAGTACTACTACTGGGAGATGAAAGGTGTACCCGTTAGAATCGAGGTGGGACCCAGAGAGGTTGGAGAGAAAACCGTTACGATAGCGAGGAGGGATGGAGCACCTAGGATTGTTGTTAAGCTAGATGAATTAATACCTGTAGTCAACGAGGTATTTAGGGAAGTAAACACAGCTTTGAGAGAGAGGGCATTAGAGCATCTGAAGAAGTTATCGATAATAGCGACATCGTGTACGCCACTGGAGAATTTAATGGGGTTAATTATTGCACCATGGGATGGAAGTAGGGAGGAGGCTGAAATGCTGGAGAAGACGTTTAATAAAGGGGTTCTCGGAGAGATTACAGAGTCTCCAATGCCGCTCCCTCCACCATCCAATTATACTACTTGTAGTGGTAGGAAAGCGGAAAAGTGGGCTTTACTAGGTGTAACATACTGAGGAAAAATAGTGTGAATTTATTAACTACTTATGCCTCTGGATTGATCGAGAAGAGTTATAAGGGGAGTACTGTCTTATTTCATAAAAGCCTTGATTTTTGAAGGGGGTTGAGGTATGAGCGAGTATCTAAAGCAATTAAAAATACAAATTGCTAGTAAAGTACATGGGATAAAGTTTCAAGATGTCTCACCAGTAGAAATCAGTGTGTTTAAAGAGGGGTTTCCAGAGATTAGAATTAGAGATGAAAGAGACTATGTTACAGTGAAGTATGGAAGCCAGTCAATTAAGTATGATAAGTGGTATACGAAACCAGAGCACTTGGCTGAAATGATCAAGGTGTTTTACACCACGCAGACGAAGTAGTGTGGAAGGTTTAAAACCTATTTTTTAAGGAGAGTGATTTCTTCGACGATAAAGTAGCCTTCATATTCTGAGACTATTACCCTCCTACCCCGTAGGGCAATTTTGTATTTAAATAAGGGTGCATTAACAACAAGTGTTTCAGCATCACCTCCCTCGAATGAGGGGTTAAAACCATACTTCTTTGATAAACTAATAATTCTCTCAACGTCTTGCTTATCTATTGTTTTTCCTAGTAGGTCGTGTGGTATTCCCATCGATGTAATAGAGATCAATGTAAACTCTATTCCCATATTTAACAAGCTATATAAGTACTCATCTTCATTGACACCCCATAGTGGTGTATAGAGCTTCAATCCATATAACCCAGCGACTTCGCTGAATACTCTATATTGGAAAACACTCTTCACGGCTCCAGCTACGAGGACTTCAATGCCGTATCTACTCCTAGCTCTCTCCAATAAATACTTTAAGGCATCTCTCTCGAGGGAGGGGTCTATTAATCCAATGGACTCTAGTGGGATTCGAAGTGATTGAGCTTGAGCTATTAGACACTGGTATATTGGCTGGTGATATAGCATTGAATACTTGTAGTGCGGTATAATTGAGAGTAGTGCAGCGACTTCAAATCCATCTCTTGTTGCATAGTGGAGAGCGGTAACAGAGTCTTTACCACCAGTGAATAGTACAGCGGCCTTCAAAACCAACCCCTCCAATCCTGTTTAAAAAGAGTATGTAGAATTATATAGAGGTGTTGATTATTGAAAATAACAATATTGTCTAGTGATAAAGCCGGGAAGCCAGGTCTTGTCGCCAAGCACTCGTTCTCCCTGTACATAGAGAGAAATAGTGAAAGCTACTTATTTGGCCTAGGAGTGGAGCCTAGTGTATTAGAGGCCAATGCCAGGATTCTGGAGACCCCACTCGACATTGTAGACTACGCTATAGTATCACACGAGCACACACCACACTACGGAGGCTACAGGTACTTATCCCAGGAAGCTCCATACACAATAGTGTACATACCATTCGGCTCGATGGAGTCCCTTGGATACACGCTTAGATCATATGGTTTAAGACCAGTAGAGGTAGTGAAGTGGACTCTAATAAATGAAGGCGTATACATGTCTAAGCCATACTATGGACCCCCATACGAGCACCTACTAGTATTCAGTGAACCAAGGGGACTAGTGGTGCTCACAGGCTGTCTCCACCCAGGCATCGACGCTCTATTGGATATATCTAAGGCTTTCAACAGGAGGATACGTGGATTAATCGGGGGCTTCCACTTGTACAATGCACCAGAAGACTCGATCAAGGTATTTGCCTCTAGGATCATTGATGAAGTAAAACCAGAATTCATAGTGCCACTACACTGCAGTGGAGGTAGGGTTATTGAATTATTAAAGAGCACAGGCGGGGTCGACGTTATCGAGGCTGGAACCGGCGACGCGTTGACTATATAGCTAATAATTAATTAGTGCTAAAACAACCCATTTCCATCTTTAGTCCCGTTTACAATGTATACATATGCTACATTACCTATGATAATGTAGTATTTACAACTGAAAGCCCCGCCTTTCAAGGCGGGGATGGTGTAGAAAGGCTTATAAACTCTTTTATTTTATTTGTTCTCTGGTGATGAGTTAATGGTCGTGGTTGCCCCTAA
>JAJHRV010000050.1 GCA_020833525.1 Thermosphaera sp. | reverse complement strand
ACTCTGTGGTATGTGAACATGAATACTAGTCCAAGCGAGAGAAGGAGGAATAGAATTGATGGAAATACAAGCCATGAATAGGGCATACCCTCTCTACAAGACTCCACAGTAATATTTAAATTCACGCTCTCCAGTGGCATTATCCAGCATGGGGGAGTGAGGTTTAAGAGCTCCTTTTTTAAACCACCTTGGACTTCGACTCCCATGGATTTATCAATACAGGAGACGCTGAGTCTCACCGTTCTATCCATGTTGTTCTCCAAGACGAGTCTCGTAATCAATACACCAGTATAGCCATTACTCATTTTCACGGGGATTAGCATTGGATTGTCTCCAATATGTGTCGTCTTCACCGTATGCTTCTCAACAACTCTCTCGCTGGCTAAAAGGGATGTTGCAATGGAGAGCACCATGAAGACGAGTCCAAGTAGTAGAAGCAGATACTCACGCCTCAAAATCCAACACCAATAATTCATTAAATATTTAAATACCCTTGTGCAGTATTAAAATATTATACCGGGTGTATTAAGCCATGCGTAGGGAGATAGCCTCACTAGTATTAGTAATTGGAGTACTATTTTCAATACTAGTATATCTAAATCCATTAATTGTAGAAGCCCAAGTACCTCCCGGCCCAGCATCGGATAAAATAACCGCGAGATCATACAGTATAACAGCATCTGTAGACGCCATTACGAAAACACCACCAGACATATACCTCTACATGTATGCATTGAGGCCGGCTCAGGCAGAGCAATTGAAGGGCAATCCCAATGTACAGTTGATATCTGCAGCGGCTGGATTAATCGAGTTAACATTAAACCCAGCACCAGTATATGTGCACAGACTATCAGGTAAAGTCACTTCTAGAGAAGGAGCCGCTCAAAAAGTTAGTCAAGCAACTGGTAAGACTGTTCCAGCCGCTGCTATAAGCTATATGTACTATGATGAAGAAACAGATCAAACCGTGGTGGAGTTTGGTGCATTCCCAGGTGTAGGGGTCAATCCATTTGCATTTAGAGAAATTAGATTCGCACTAAACTATGTCGTAGATAGAAGTACCTTCGTAGTCAACGTCATGAGGGGCTTTGCAGTACCAATGTACACGTTCCTAAGCCAGTATGACCCAGACTACGCTGTAGTAGCAGACATCATTGCAAAATATGAGTTTGAATACAACCCCGCAAAAGCTAGTGCGGTAGTAAATAGTGTAATGACATCTATAGGAGCACAGTTAATTAACAACGTGTGGTATTATGGTGGACAACCAGTCACCTTAACATTGATCATCAGGCCTGAAGACGAGAGGAGAGACCTAGGATACATGTTTGAGAAAGAGTTAAAACTACTTGGATTCAACACTAATCCACAGGAAAAGCCATTTGCAGAGGCAATTAACATTATTTATGGAACTGATCCAAAGGAATTCCTGTGGCACGTATACACAGCAGGCTGGGGTAAAGGAGGCATCGACAGATACGATAGCGGCACAATAGCCCAGTTCTGTGCACCATGGGTAGGATACATGCCTGGATGGGGTGAACCAACGTACTGGAACTATAAGAACGATACAATAGATAAACTAACTCTGAGAATATACACAGGCGACTTCAAGAGTAAAGAGAAGAGAGATGAATTATATAGAAATGGCACAGAGATGTGTATACAGGAGTCTGTGAGACTCTGGGTTGTTGCGAGACTAGATACTTGGCCTGTAAGGAGGGAAGTCAAGGGAATAACACTAGATGTGGGTGCTGGACTTAGAGGAATATGGAACCTTAGAGAAGCCTATGTAGAGGGCCTGTCTAATCTACCAATAGGACACTTATACGTCTGGACTGCATCTAGCGAGTGGAACTGGTGGGGTGGATTCACGGACGTCTACAGTGTTGACTTCATGAGGGCAACAGTCGACCCATCTACGTGGGCACACCCATTCAACGGTGAGCCAATACCATTTAGAGCACCATTCCTAGTTAAGACAGCTGGACCAACGGGAACACTCACAGTTCCAGCAACCGCTAAAATATACGACTACAAGACACACAGCTGGGTTAATGTTGGATCTGGAGTAACTGCTGTAAGCAGAGTTACATTTGACTTGAGTAAGTTGGTTGGCACGAAATTCCACAATGGTATAATTATAACGATGGCTGATGTAGTTGGATACATTGCATTAATATATGAACTCTGCTACAACTACGCGGCTCTAGAGCCGAGAATTAGCGGCAACACACTACCCTGGCTTCAAACCATTAAGGGCTGGGAGTTCGACGATGAAAACGCGAGGATGACTGTATACGTAGACTACTGGCACTTCGACCCCAACTACATTGGTGCATGGGCGTCTATAGGATTCGGCAACCCAATAGAGATCCATGTTATGAGCTTCGAGTTGGCACTAGACAGGAGATCTGAGACAAGACTAGTCCTCTACAGGAGGAGTGGTTGGACAACTCTAAGCCTCGTTGTTGGAACCCAAATAACCACCTGGATTAAGCCCACACTACAGAACTACTTGAATAACGCCACGGTTTTAGCTAAAGTCAATGCACTAACTGATGGACGCATGACTATGGAAGAGTGGAATGCAAGGATAAACGCAGACCTCAACTGGATTAACACCTATGGATTGGCTTGGATTAGTTACGGTCCATTCATGTTGACTAAACTAGACACCTCACAGCAGATCCTAGAGTTAACGGCGTTTAGAGACCCAACATACCCATTCAAGAAGGGAGACTGGTACTATGGATTCCCAACACCAACTTCCATAACTAGTGTTGAAATGCAGTCTCCCGCTGGAGACAAAGTGTTGATTGGAGCAGACGTGACATTTACGATTAAAGTTAGTGGCGTGGGAACACTAGACGTTATGTACATATTGAAGGACCCGATGGGCGACTTAATAGTTCCATCAGGTAAAGCAGAGAAAGTGGCCCCGGACACGTTCAAAGTAGTCTTGACAAGCGATATTACAAATAAGTTGAAGAAAGACATACCATACACGCTGATATTAATTGCGACATCAGACCAAGTAGCACAACCAGCCGTATACAGGAGAATATTACTAGCCACCACAGAGGTGACAACACCTACGCCAACTCCAACTCCAACCCCCACTCCAACTCCAACGCCCACACCAACTCCCACACCAACGCCCACTCCAACACCAACTCCAACTCCAACGCCCACACCAACACCAACTCCAACCCCCACTCCAACTCCAACTATAGCACCAACTACAGTAACCACCACCCAGACCGTGGTCACTACTGTTGAGAAGACGCAGACGAAGACGGAGACGAGTGTTGTCACGGAAACCCAGACTGTTCCAACGACTCAGGTCTCGACGACATCAGTGATTGTTACAACTGTGCAGGTTGACATGGCTACCACGGCTATTACGGGAGTAGTAGCGTTGGTAATTGGCTTAGCAATAGGGTTTGTTGTAAAAGGTGGTGGAAAACCAGCTAAAGGCAAGTAAGTCTTTTTATTTTTTCCCTTCTCATTAATCTCCATTTCCATCAACTCCTTTAAAATATATAACCCCCTTCTCATAGAATTTAAAGGGTAAATACAAGGTGTACTTGAATGCCTGGTGCTGGAACAGTTATATTGAGGAGGGGTTTAGTACTACTGTTTTCATTTATACTAATAATCATTATTGTATCAGCGATCATAGAGGGGACGGGTTACTCGGAGAATATATACAAGGCAATTATTAGTGAAATAGTAAGGGGAGAAATAGAGGCTTTTAGACAACGTGGAGGTACTAATGTAACTAAGGCTATGGTTGACTGGCTACAATACTACATTAGTAAACCAGAGAGTAAGGGGATAGTGGATAAGCCGTTAATGGATCGCATACAAAACGTTATCTCCAAGGCCCAGGAGGATATAAGTAAAGTTGAGTTAGATGAATTGTACAGTATCTACAAAGAAATTAGAACAAGGGAGTTAAAGATAGAGATGGGGTTAGCCGAGATCAGGGATGGAGAGTACGTCCTAGTCCCAGCGTATAGGAGAATGTGGATTATGGTGACTAAGTGTCTAACGCTAGACTTCGGCGAAACAGATAAAGTAGGCGTGACTAATGTTGTTCCAAGAGACGCACCCGCCAAGGTTATAGATGTAATAGCGGCTGTACTTCCGAGGACCATACTAGTAGTTACTACTGCTGAAGTACTATTAATAGTTATAGCTCTCCTAGTAGGCCCTAGAATAGTATACAGGTATGGAACCTTCCTAGATAAATTCGTTGTCGCATATGCAGCCGCCATGACTGCTATCCCAATATGGTGGCTCGCGATGGTGTTTCTAAGTGTATTCTCATTTAGACTAGGCTTGTTCCCCACAGATCTCAAAGGTGTAGTGGGAGTTCTCAACAACTTCTGGGGAAATCCAGGATACAATTTCCTTATTCTACTATGGTATATTTCACTACCACTCATTGTAATAATAATAACGGGCCTGGGTGGATGGCTATATGGTATGAGGGCCATGCTACTGCGTGTTGTTAGAGAGGACTACGTCACAGCTGCGAAGGCACGGGGGCTACCCGAGAGACTAATAACAAGGCGATATATCCTAAAGCCATCACTACCACCAGTTCTAACAAACGTAATACTCGCACTAGCAGGCTCACTCGGTGGAATGATAATTACGGAGTCTGTATTCTACTGGCCTGGAATGGGTACTCTATACTACGCAGCAATAACGGAGGGAGATTCATCAACTATTGCGGCTTTATCAACAATATATATAGGTATATATATGATAGCTAGATTTATACTAGAGGTACTGTATATAATCGTGGATCCAAGAATAAGGGCCAAGTAGGTGGTATGCATGGTTGCTGTAGCTAGTAAAAAACCCTCGAGACTTGAAAAAACCATATATATACTAAGAATAGTATTCGGTGAATTATGGAGGCAAACTCCTGGTAAAGCAGGTTTAATTCTACTAGTATTTCTCATAGGGGTATCAATATATGCTGTTGCAACAATATCCACAGATTTCCTAGTGAGGTGGCAGTCGCCTGACTACTGGGAGGATAATCCATTGGTTGCACCCCCATGCTGGGTTAACTCACTTGGATATAAGACATCTTTGCCTAAGGTTGTTTACTATGATAAACCCACTAATAGTAGCGTGGAAGGCGACGCCCTCATATTGAACTACACAACCACATACACTCTAGATGCAGATGACTCTACACAGGGCTTATACGCCAAGGTCTTTGCTCCACTAATTTGCTTAAAGGGAAGGAACATAATACCTGTAATAACAGTAATTATAGAGAGGCCTGATGGAATAGTATTTAAAGGCTGGGAGTTCACACCACCATCAGGTAATGTGACATGTGGAGACATATTGCCGACTGCGAAAACGGAAGCAGGTAACTTTCATTTATCCGAATTCGTTGGATTATTAATGAAGAAGTACAATATTACAGTTCCTCCAAGTGAAGTAGGTGGGAAAGAGGAGTATGTAAAACAAGTCGAGGGGATTATAAGGAGTGCAATGGAGTCAGAGCTTAGAAGTGGGTATCTAGTTGTCCAGGCTGTGTTCGTAAAGCCACGAAAACCAGTGAGCTACCGCATTGACTTGAATAGAGAGGCGCTAAAGAGTAAAAAGCCAGATTTCGACGCCCTGATAAATAGAATTGGTGAGATTATAAACAACCTCACAAAGTTGAATATTTCAAAGTTCAACATAACAGAGGAGGATAGAGAAAAAACCTTTAATTACCTACGGCAAGCACAGGGGAATATTTCGAGACTTGAAAACGCGGAGGAAATCACCCTCTCCGAGTACCTTGAATCTATAGATGGCGCGTTCGAGAGTCTACGAGAACCAAGGAAGTTAATTGAGGATATTCACAACAAAGCAACGCCAGACTCAATTGAGGAGAAAATGACGGAGGACATGTTGTTCACCATCGGCGACATAAGTAATAATCTAGATAAATTACGAGGCCTCATTAAATCCGAGGCGTTCTTCGAGCCATTGAAGGGAAGATATACAATTACAGTGATAGTGAGGTATTATGGTGTAGGTGAAAGAATAAAGACTGCGAATGTAAAGGCTGGGATAATAGTGAAAGGCAATTGCTATGGATATATTGGAACAGCGGCGAAGGGGGTGGATATAGGAACAGTGCTACTATATGGAGCTCCAATCGCACTCGCTATGGGGGTTGTAGTGGCTGTTTCCGAGGTATTAATTGGAGTTATAGCGGGGATTATTAGTGGCTACTATGGAGGCTGGATAGATGAAGTTATTCAAAGAATAGTGGATGTATTGACCAACATACCGTTCCTCCCACTAATGATCATCATAGGCTCAGTGGCTCAATCAGTCTTCACCGGGGAACAAAAGGGACTATATATAATACTACTGTACATGGCGATCCTCGTTGTATTCGGGTGGGCGGGTCTCGCGAGGACTGTTCGTGCAATGGCTCTTAGTATTAAGGAGGAGCCATATATAGAGGCTGCTAGGGCGCTTGGTGCATCAAATACGAGGATTATATTTAAGCATATATTCTCACAGGTCATGATGTACGCTACAGCTGTACTAGTGTTTAGTGTTCCAGACGCTATATTAACCGAGGCTGCTTTGAGTGTACTTGGACTACGCCACGGCTGGCCTACATGGGGCTCTCTACTCGCGGATGCAAGACAGGAGTTTAATTATGGTATATGGTGGTGGATTCTACCACCTGGAGTAATGATATCTCTAACATCACTAACATTTGTGCTACTTGGTTTAGCAATTGAGAGAATTGTCGAGCCAAGGCTTAGAACAGTGTAGGGTGTTTTTATGAAAGCCTGTATTGTTATTACTTCTTACCCAGTATTTGGGTTAAACATGGGGGGGTGTTGAGAAGTGTCTGAACCATTACTTGTTGTTAGAAACTTAAAAACATACTTTTACACTCTTAGAGGCGTAGTTAAAGCAGTAGACGATGTAAGCTTCGAGGTATATAGAGGAGAGAGCATTGGATTGGCTGGTGAATCCGGCTGTGGGAAGTCAACTCTAGCATCAAGCCTCATTAGACTAGTTCCTCCACCGGGTAAGATTGCTGGTGGCTCGATAATATTCGAGGGAGAAGACATTACTAAAATGCCCGAGGAGGATTTCAGGAGGCTCGTTAGGTGGAGAGGCATATCAATGGTCTTCCAGGGAGCTATGAATGTCTTAAACCCCGTTGTAACCGTTGGAGACCAAATAGCCGAGGTATTCATGGTTCATAAAGGCTACACGAAGAGAGAGGGCTTAGAGGAGGCTAAGAAACTATTCCAAATGGTCGGTATAGACCCACGTAGAATTAAGAGCTATCCATTCGAGTTAAGTGGTGGCATGAAGCAAAGGGCTGTAATAGCAATGGCCCTAGCACTGAGTCCACCATTTGTAATAGCAGACGAGCCAACTACAGCACTCGACGTAGTTGTCCAGGCGCAGATATTGAACCTCATGAAGAGATTGAAGATGGAGCTGAGGACATCTATAATGCTGATCTCCCACGACTTAAGTATAATTGCAGAGGTAGCGGATAAAATAGCAATAATGTATGGTGGAAAAATAGTTGAGTATGGACCAAGCGACTCAGTCTACAATAACCCTAGACACCCATACACGCGTGCACTACTAGGTAGTATTCCGAGACTGAGGGGTGAAATAAGAGATTTAACATGGATACCTGGAACACCACCAGACTTAATAGCTCCACCACCAGGCTGTAGATTCCACCCGAGGTGCCCACACGTCA
>JAJHRV010000049.1 GCA_020833525.1 Thermosphaera sp. | reverse complement strand
TCTCAGCAAGTAGCCATATGTCCATACGTGGACGTTGTTGAAGCCCCGTTCTCCCGTGCAATATATTTAGGATAGCCGATCTTTATAATAGAGACTCCTACGCTATAAAGTCAATCAATAGCCTGTCTAACCCTCGAATCAATATAGGCTTTTACTCACCTCCTCCACTTGGAGTACATAGTTCTAAGCCTTCTAGAAGTCTTCAAACCATATTTATTCAACATAGCTGGAAACCTCTGCAGTATCCTCCTAGCACTCTTACCCTTAAGATAGTTCACAATATAAGCTGGAGAGTGCCTTGGAGGGCATAAAGCAAACACGTGGACATGGTCAGGCATGACCTCCAAAGCTAATGGTTCACACTCAAGCTCTCTAAGTATTTCATTTAACACCTCTCTAGTGTATTCAGCAACATCCCCCACGAGAACATCCCTACGATATTTAGGAATCCATACAAAGTGATAACCACACCAATATCTAGCATGCCTAGTGCTTCTAAGCCTCATCCACTCTAGAGATTCACCCTCCAAGGCGCTCTCTAGAACACACTATAGGATACACATCATATAAGCTTTTCTATTCATCCCCGCCTTAAAAGGCAGAATTTCACTTGTGAATTCCACTTCTATGTATTGATTCCCAGGGAAACCATGAGTACGAATGACCCGCGAAGATCAGCTACCCCAGGGTTTGCACTCATCTAGTATCAACTGGCAAGACTCTCATCATCCAATTCAATTAAAACGTTTATTGCTTAAAAAACTAAAGGAGGGGATTTATGTGGACAAGCCTCCATCCCGCCTTAAAAGCGGGGCTTTCAGTCGTAAAAACTGTGGTTGATGAGCATTTTAATCCTCACTATATGTACCGTACTGTTTATTCCACTCCTTATATACCTCTAGTAGCCTCGTGTCTATACTGGGTTTGTGCTTTGAAATTACTTCTATGAAGTCCTCTGTCTTGATCTTCCTGTTTCTGGGTGAGATACCCTTCTCATTTATTTCCTCAACGATGTTGTTTTGCACTTCTTTAACTATTGATACTATATCTGATGAGCTATAGCCCTCCGTTAAATCTGCTAGTTTATCGTAGTCTATTTGCTCCAATACAAATTTCTCAGCTAGTTTCTTCGTGTAGTGTTCAAATAACTGTTTACGCACCTCCTTATTTGGTGGTGGTACATAGATCCTCCTCTCAAATCTCCTTATGAAGCCAATGTCGAGGTTCCATGGTTTATTTGTTGCGCCAATAACGAATAATGGTATGTTAGCATATTCTTTACTTGTTAATCCATCCATTTCGATTAAAAACTGGTTTCTACCCCTCTTCTCGCCGCCGACTTCAACGCTATACTGCTGGAATAGTGCATCAACTTCATCAATGAAGATTATGACTGGTTGGCCTTTAGAAGCGTACTCCCTTCCAATAGTGAACAATGCTTTAACGTTTTTCTCGGTGTCGCCAAGCCACTTACTCACAACTGTCGCTGGACTAACATTTATTAAGACTGCCTTGATTTCATTTGCTAATGCAATGGTAATCTCTGTCTTACCACACCCTGGAGGACCAAATAAGAGTATCCCCTTAGGCCAGCCAAGGGGGTATAGAGATGGATCCTTCACAGGGTATATAACAGTCCTTTTCAAAGCCCTCTTAACACTCTCTAAGTCAACTAGGTCTTCAAACGTCTTTTTAGACCTCTGCTCCGGGGTTAGTACTTCGAATGCACTCGGATCCACGTGTCCGCCCGGGCTTCCATGGCTGTTAGTACCCGTGGATATGTCTTCTCTAGGCTTCTCCGCCATGATCTTTTCTAAATACGCTATTCTCTGCTTATACTTACCTATTAACTCCTTGTAGAAGTCTGCTAGTGGTGCATCTGGATATAGCATGAGGTATTTAGTGAGAAAATCAACAGCGATTTTATAGTATTTAACTGCGGTCTCGTAGTCTCCTGCTTTATCAGCAGATATAGCTTTCTGTGCATACTCAACCGCTCTATCAGCTAGTTGATACATGCTCACATCAACACCCCGGCTTTGACTCTATTGTTTATTTCTACTGCTTCCTCCTAATCCTGATCAAATTCTTCGACTCCAACGAGTTGAGGGCTTCGAGTACAAGCTTCTTTGAAACACCATACTTTGCTTCAAACACCCTTAGATCTATTACACCACTATTTATCTTCAACTCCTGGAGAACCCAGTCCTCGACAATGTGTAATGGTATATTAGCGTAAACAACCGCTTGAGAGTACCTCCCAGTCTCTTCAGTAGCGGATGTCGTAGTTGATATGGCAGGGGCTTTTATAGAGTCCTCTCTTCTCGACTCTCCACTCGTTGATGCCTGCCTTGATTTGTTAACTACCTTACTCTCCTCGCGTGAGGATGGGGTAGTGCTCTCCTCTTTCTGCACTGTCTGTTGGGGTTTCTTAGATCTCAGTTGCTCTAATGTGTTTTCAGGAGAGCTACTAGTTTTGTACTCAATGGACTGGCCTATGCGCTGGTCCTCCACGGTTTTAGGGGTTAAACCAGGTATGTAAGGTGATGACATTGTTAGAATACTTGTAACTTTCTGCTCTAATACCTTGATGTTGTTTAGTAATTGTGGGTTAATCTGCTCTATTACTGGTTCAACCGCTTTTAACTCCTCTACTATTGCTGGAAGCTCCTTGAGTGGTGCTTCAACGTAGAAGAGCGTCTCCAACCTATACTTTACCCGTGCCAGGTCGTATAGTGCCTTGTTAATTACGGACATGTAGCCATGAATATTCTTAATCTCCTCTTCTAGGATTCTCCGCATTTCCTGGTCATCACTGTACATATTTGCTTTTCTCTTATGTTCATCAATAGCTACTTCGAGGCTCTTCTTAGAAGATTCAAGAGCTCTCATCATTCTATCCAGTATGCCGAGAGACTGCGCAATCTCACGCTTTATTGGATCCTTGGGTTTAAATATTGATGAAAACCACCCAGTCAACCCCGTGCTACTAGTTGTAACGGGCATAGTGTCCCCTTTACCATTAACTCCGAATAGTTTATCGGCTGATAAGAGCTTTTAAGGAGGGGTTTCAGTATTACCGCTGAAAAAGCCGGCCTCCCACACGCCTTGTAAAGCGAGGCTTTCAGTTGTAAGTCTTAGTTAGGATTATATAGAGGCTTCTTTCTGAATATAGTATATTGGTGTAGTATTTGTTACTACGTGGCTTGAAAATACTTGACCTTAGCCACACTCTTGCAGGGCCGATAGCGACAATGATAATGGCAGACCTGGGAGCAGATGTAGTTAAAGTCGAGTCGCCTAGTGGTGATGAGACGAGGTCTTGGGCTCCATTTGTAAATGGGGAGAGTGCATACTATATGTCGATCAACCGCGGTAAGAGAAGTATAGTTGTAAACTTGAAACACGAGAAAGGCAGGGAGATAGTGTATAAATTGGCTGGTAGAAGCCACGTTGTAATCGAGAACTTTAAGCCTGGTACCGCCGAGAAGCTTGGAGTAGACTACAATAGTCTCTTAAAGGTGAACCCAGAGATCATATATGTAAGTATAAAGGGGTTTAGACAGGGCAGTATATATGAGGAGAAAACAGCATATGACATAATAATCCAGGCAATGTCGGGTTTAATGCTTACAACAGGAGAGGAGGGCGATCCACCGGTAAGAGTTAGCTTTGCGCTCTTCGATGTCTTTACAGGCATGCTTGCAGTGATCTATACACTCTCAGCACTATACTCCGGGGTTAAACCAGTTAAAATAGAGGTTCCAATGTATGATGTTGCTTTATTCTCAATGTGCTATGTTCCAATAATGTACCTAGCTACAGGGAGGAAGCCGAGGAGAATGGGCCACGCACACCCATCTATGGCACCCTATCAAGCCTTCAAAGACTCCGAGGGAAAGTGGTTTATTGTGGCGGCAGCTAATGACAGGCTCTGGCGCTATCTCTGCGAGGCCATTGGGAGAACGGATCTCGCTGATAATCCATCGTTTAAAACAAACGCTGATCGAGTTGCAAATAGAGAATTACTTGTCAAAACACTACAAGACGTGTTCTCCAAGAATAGGAGAGAGTACTGGATAAAACTACTCGAGGAGCATGGAGTACCCGCTTCACCAGTCTACGAAATAGATGAGGTTTTTAGAGACCCATACGTACAGACGAGTAATATAGTAATAGAGCTACCCCACCCCAAGCTGGGGAAGATACCGCAGTTAAATCAACCAGGAGTTATAAATAACAACAGATACTACAGTATGAGACACCCGCCTCTACTTGGAGAGCACACAGTTGAAGTCCTCAGAGAACTAGGCTATAGCGATGCAGAAATAAATAAACTTAAAGAAGAGGGAGTTGTATACTATCCGTGAGTGGTGAAACATGATTGGTAAACTAGCAGTGGGATCTAAGGGGGTAGTCTCGGATCATCAATTAGCAACACAAATAGGTCTCGAGGTATTGAGGAAAGGGGGGAACGCTTTCGACGCCGCAATAGCTATTAGTGCAGCGTTGTCTGTAGTCCAGCCCCACATGGGTGGACCCGGTGGAGATGGGTTCCTACTAGGCTTCGTAGGAGACAGCGTGGTAGCCTACATGTCTCCAGGTAAATCCCCAAGTGGGTTCGACCCCGAGGAATTCCTCGAGAAACAACCAATGAGAGGACCCCTCACAGTAACCATACCAGGACTAGTTGCTCTCTGGGGAGCTATATACGATGAATATGGATCAATGCCCCTCGAGGAGTTACTAAGTCCAGCCATTAAACTCGCCTACTATGGCTTCCCAATTGGATCATCGCTCGAAGAAGCAAGTATGACTTACGAGAGCGAGCTATCAGGCTACAAGTGGTCTAAGTACTTTAAGGGACTAAAGCTTGGTGGTGTCTTCAAAAACCTAGATATGGCTAGAACACTTCGGCTTATTGCTTCGAGGGGTTTTGAGGAATTCTACTATGGTGAACTAGCAGAGTCTATTGTGAAGGAGCTCCAGGATCAAGGCGTAGGCATCGGATTAGATGATTTAATGGAACACGATGTCGTAAAGGTAGAGCCATTAAAACTCCAAATTGGCGAGAAAACACTCTACGAGCTCCCACCAAATACACAGGGGGTTTCAACTCTACAATTGATTAGTGCACTCTACGAGTTAGAACTAGGGAAGTTTGATTTTAAGTCTACTCAGAGAATTAAAGAATGGAGTAGGCCGATCCGGGATGTGTACTTATTTAGAGACCTATACCTAGGAGACCCAGACTACATGGAGATCAATGCCCAGAGCTACGTAAAGTACAGTGACGTGGTTAAAATAACCCAGCACGGAGAAGTATTAAAATCTAGGCTATCGCAAGGCGACACAACCTTCTTCATAGTCTCAGATGGCGAGTCACTGATTGGATTTATACAGAGTCTATTCTATGGATTCGGCTCTGGACTAGTAGCATGCGGATTCCCCATTCAAAATAGAGCAATTGGATTTGCGAAGAGAAGAGGGCCACCGAATAGCCCTGCACCGTGGAAACTACCACTAAATACTCTCTCAATACTAGGCGTGGATGCTGGGGGAGAGAAATACATTATTGGGTGCGTAGGCGGGGATATGAGGCCGCAACTACACCTCAGAGTCTTCGAGAACATATTCGTATACAATATGAGGATAGATAAAGCCGTTGGGGCCCCAAGATTCATCTATACCACTATCTATGATGGCCAAGAAGTACTCGTCGAAGAGCCCCTCTCAATCGGAGAGAACACATCTATTGTAAAAGCAAACAGAGTTGAATATGGTCGTTTAAGAGGACACGTACACGTAGCCGTGAAGAACAGGGATATATTGCTACTAGCATGCGATCCGAGGAGTGAGGGGACCACGCTAGCTATTTAAAAGAGTGCATAAATAATGCTTAATCCACCGCTTTTACTACTCTTCCTCTACCCCCTCATAATATCCACAATAGCTTTAATCATACTACTCTATAATGGGAAAACCCGCTCACAAAGGGGAAAAGAGCTCTCTAAACCTCCTTAAGCTGGTTATCCTCTACGAGAAGCTATATCTTTGGGACTCCAGCATAGAATACTTCGCCACCCCACGTTACTTTAACTGCGAGGTTTCGTGAGACTAGATTATCCAATGCTATAACTCCTAGGTCGCCATATAGGAGTTTTACTTCACTATATCTCAATGGAAATCTAATGAGTTGGTTATAGAGAACTCTCGCGGTATTTCTCCACGTGGCCACTGGGGGTTTAGAAAAGTACTCCACTAGGACTCTAAACCCTTCATTACTTAAGTACTCTGAAATCCTCTCAACCTGGCTTCTAGATGGTTGTTTAACCCTAGATCCCCTGGTCGGTCTATCAATGGGTTTTAAAATAACCTCCTTTAACTCTAAGTACTTCAAATGAACAAGTAGTTCATCTAAGTATGCTGGACTTGGAAACAACTCATCGTGTAGTCTAAATACGTGTATTTCAAGCACTATTTTACCCTGTTTCTCGGCTTGAATAGACTTAATAGTCTCCAAGTAGCTTGATAAATTGAGTCCTTTTGGCCACCCAAATGCTTGCTTATCAACGACGTACCATAGGAATGGGGTAATTACCACGTCTACGTAGTCTATTAACTTCTTGTAGTTACTGCAAATAGGGTTATTTAAACCAATAGTGCACTCTCTATGAAGACTAACTAAACTAGTGTGAATAAGTATTTTCCTCCCCACACCTAACCTAGCTAGTAGGGTTTTCAAAGCCAATATGAAGTCTCCGAGATTACCAAGTAGCATGGGGTCTCCAAAACCCCATAACAAGAGTCCATCAATTTCATTAGTCTCTGGAAATAGGGACTCGATATTGTCCAATACTTCGTTGATCGATACCAATAACCCCTCTTTAGGCAGGTATTTATCTTCGTCAAGCACACCTGGCAGTGGACAAGATATGCATTTTAATGGGCATTTTCTAGGTGGTAGAAGGGGGTCTACTAGTATTAAATTCCCATACACTGAACTAGGGTATAGGCCATAAAAGTAGTCTATTTTAAAGTCCAAGCTAGCCCACCTCTAAGATAGCGAGAAAGAAGCCCTGCCCATTGACAACATGTGGATGTATTCTACGTGCAATACTGGAGAATTTATATTTAGAATAGGCTCTACCAACATAATGTGACTCAGATATAAACCTAGCTTTTACTCTATCTTTATACTTCTCCATGACATAATCCAATACCTCTTCTCCCTCAGCTGGGTGTATACTGCAAGTCATGTAGTATATTAGACCACCATACCTAATAGTGTTTTCAAGTATCCTCTTTTGCACAATACTCAGCCTCCTCAGAGTCTTCTTTGACAAGTGGATCTTCACGGCTGGATCGCTGTAAATCGCACCACTATTACTACACGGTGCATCAACTAGAACAATTGGTTTAGTGAAATTGGGCTGTATTATTGACGCGTCTGCATTAACTAACAACACTCTCGGTGTTCTCCCAATATAGGTCTCTAGTAGCCTTCTCATAGTATATAAGCGATCTAAGCTTACATCAATCGCTAATACCCTACCAGGGGCACTTTGAGAAACCACCTGTATCGTCTTAACCCCCGGCGCACTACACGCATCCACGAAGTCTCCATGACTAATAATCAACAGCCTCGTCGCTATATAGGAACTAATGTCCTGGGGTATAACCAAGCCCTTCTTAACGCACAGATTTCCTCCTATTTTATGAAATGGATCCTCCACGTAGACCATGTCTTTGAATTCACTGTGCACGCGTATCCTAACCCCTGATTTCTCCAAGCACTCTAATGCCTCTTCAATTGTTGCCCTCC
>JAJHRV010000146.1 GCA_020833525.1 Thermosphaera sp. | reverse complement strand
CTGAAGAGCTAAATCAAGTGATCGAGAAGGGATCCCCTCTAGGCTTCATGTTCAAGTACTCAGTCATACTGCTTGACCGAGGTTGTCTATTCATGATAAAATCTAGGCCTAGGATAACAGATTACACTGTGGAAATCTTGAGGAAATCTGTTTTAGTAGCTCTGGGAATGGCAATAGAGAGCTATTACATGGACATGCCTAGAGAATCTACCACGCATCTCTATCACTCGATAAGACACCTAATCAGATACCTCTATTCACTCACAGGAGACGCCGAAGGCTTCCCAGTATCAGATGAAGAGCTTCTATCACGTAGCCCCGAGGATCTAAGGGGCTTTTTCAAAAAGTTGATCGAGATGAGGAGAAGAGAGATTAATACGAATGAACTTAGAGAAGCCATTGAAGAAACAATAAAATTAATAACGAAAAAGCTAGGACTAAAAAAGACAGGAATCGATATATTAGAGAGGCTACCTAGCAAGCCACATATGGTGGTTGCGTGTGAGGATGACAACTGGCTAGTATTCCACGTCGAGATAGCAAACGAGAAAGGACTGAAGAAACTAAGACTGAGGGGATCTGATGTCATAGAGATAAAGGATATCCTATGTGATTAAAAAGATCAAAAACGCAAACACTGGATTATATTATTGATAAGATACTCAGCCATGTAAAATTAGATGAGGGCCTTGTCCATAATATCTGAGATTATAATGGGACGATCTTAGAGTTCCTCATGATCTCTACATGAGCCCTAGACCCATACATCTTCACAAGACCAGCCGTGGTCTCCACCTTAGACTAAGTAGTAGTCTCAGTTCCAGCTATCTCGCATTAGTAAGCGACACCGCAGTCAAAATAGCAGTATCCACCAAGCACTAGTACCAACAAATTTCGAAGCATTCTTACATCTATCTTAATAGTGACCTGAAAATGCCGCAATTAAGCACGCCTCTGGATTCTTTGGATTATTAATTTCAAAAGTACTCATAGACGCTGATTTAGTATTAATGTATAGTCAACTGGACAAGCACTGCGCATTATTGTTTATTCATTAATATTGATGCATAATCAACTAAGTCTACGTCTTCTCCTTAATGCTGATTTTGACTCGACCATAGCCTACACTAGTTTTTGCCCCCACTCCATCCTCTAGTGCCCTTGAGATATAGTCTACCAGCTTCATGACTAGTGCTGGAGTGAGTACTCTTTTATCGCCGTAACTATATTTAAATGCAACTATAAATCTCATTATCGTCCCTGGAGCTATTGTGGGGAATACTATGGGCGTTGGAGTGGCCTCGGGCTCTGTAATCTTTAATTCAACGCTCCTATAGTGTGGTGTAATCACGTCCGGCTCTAATAATTTAGATAAACATGAGACTGGGTATGCGTCTGTGAAGACTACAAGGCTTGCATGCTTCTCTTCCCCCGGAGCTCCGGGTTCAGATCCAAATATTGAGTCCAAGCTCACTCCATCAATGCTACTACCAACATACAGTTTTATCCAAGACCCTGAAACACCCTTAATACTACTGGATGGTATATAGGGTAGGTTTAAAACAGGATCCCACGCTAGTGAAACCTCTAGTGGAAGAAATGGATTACTAGTATTGATTATTAATCTAGAGGTAAGTCTTGCATCCAGCATGTATACAGCTTCAAACGCGCCACTATTGATAAATTCTTTGTATAGATTTTGAATGTAGTTATTTGCATTCTCCAATAAACCCCTTATATTTTCACAATTGAAATCCCTGTAAAGGGCTTCGGCGACATATCTACTGAATAGAGGGATATAGCTGATCTTTTCATCAGTATATTGCTCGTAGCACTCTATGAAAGCCTTAACTAGAGCGCTGGGAACATTCTTCACATGTAGATCCCTTAGTCTCCCACTTAGACACTCCACTACAGACACTCCACTCTCACCTAGGCCAAATAGTTTGCATTGATGCATTAAGTTTAGCGAGGTAGTTTGACAGTTCATTAAAAGCAACTCTGTAAGCGTCAATTAAATTATCTACATTGATTTCTATTGGCCTCCTACCAGCTCCAATCCATGTAAGCCTAGTAGGCCAGTCACCCGATACTAGTATTGTAACATATGCGCCTTCACCAAAGACATTCTCTAGTTCATGATATGTTACAATCACTGGAGAAGCTCTTCGCGTTATGTTTTTAGACTCCAGAACATACCCTGTTTTCCTAGTCTTACCGAGTTCTCTGGGGAGACCGAGTACCCATGCATAATGGCTTTCTCTCAATTGATCTCTACATATCGAGGAACCAGTTAATACTCTACACCGCTCAGTCCTCACGAAGAAATTATGGATCTGCTTGAATTCAAGGCCCTTAACTAATAGAATTCTTGAAATAGGGATTCCTCTAATGATCTTTTTAGATATACATGGTAATGGAGGAGGATTATCTTCCTTTGATGATTTCGCAGAGTCAAGAGATAGCTTTGGAAGCTCCCTATAGTGTCCATCACGGAATTTTT
>JAJHRV010000048.1 GCA_020833525.1 Thermosphaera sp. | reverse complement strand
GGCTAGCTCTCTCCTAGTACCTGGTGTCTCACTATTAACTGCAATACTCGTTATTATTCTAGGACACGTTATAGGCAATGCTTTAATGGGTCTTGTAGCTATCGAAGGCTATAGAGTTGGAGTTCCAACAATGGTTTTAACGAGGAGGCCGCTTGGTGTTAGAGGCTCATACCTCGCCTCTATACTAAACTACCTACAGTTAATTGGCTGGACTGCGGTTATGAATATTGTCGGTGCGAGAGCTGTAGACACAGTCTTCACAATACTCGACTATCCATCAAACGTAAAGATGTGGATTGTTGTGATTGGATTACTGAATACCGCGTGGACTCTTGCAGGGCCTAAGAAGTGGAGGTGGCTTGAGAGGGTCTCTGCAGTATTACTATTATTTCTAGTTGCATGGTTGACAATTACAACAATTAATACTTGTGGAGGCCTATACTTGGGCCGTGGAGCTGGAGAATTACCGCCACTACTAGCGCTAGACCTCGTGGTTGCAATGCCTGTTTCATGGCTACCCCTCGTCGCGGACTACTCTAGACTTAGCAGGAGTAGTGGTTTCTGGAGTACATTCACAGGCTACTTTGTCTCCAGTAGTTTATTCTACTTTATTGGTGGCTATACAAACTCATACCTTGGATTGAGTGATCCAATATCCATAATCGCAGCTTATGGTCTTGGAGTACCCGCGATGATTATAATAATACTGTCAACAACTACAACGACGTTTCTTGACATATACTCAGCCGCTATAACATTTAAGAATATTAAGCCAAGTGAACCCCTCAATAGGCAGATAGTAGTTGTTGGGTTAATTGGGACAATAATAGCACTAGTATTCCCAATGGAGAAGTATGAGTGGTTTCTACTACTCATAGGAGGCTCCTTCGTGCCACTAGCAGCTATAATGATCACGGATTACTTCCTAGTGGCTAAATCAAACTACAGTATAGAGGAGCTAGTGGGGAGTAGAACAGTACCGTTGAAATTAAGTGGTTTAATAGCATGGGCTCTAGGATTCGCAGTATACATGGCGATCTCGACCTACACGCCATGGCTGGGCTCAACAATACCATCAATAATAGCTACGAGTGCACTATACTATGCACTAGTTAAAACCATGAAGCAGTAATGAGCACTCCAACGATAAATGATTCACTACGATTTGATCTAGGCTAAACCATTAGATTGAACACGTTTTCCCCAATTCTCCCAGTTACCGGGTCCACCTTCAATCCAAGTGTTTAAAGAGTATCTACACCAATAACTAGAATAGCGTCTCTAAATGCCAATATCCTAACAGGGTCTCTTCTACCCCCTATTTCACATTCAGCAATGAAAACCCTTGCTTCAATCAATCCCCATCACTTAGTTTTAAATCAACTACAAGTGTTGTCTCAATGAAGTACTCATCTGTAATATCCAATGGCATTATTGTAAATAGTGCACCAGTATCAATCAATGCCTACCATGGCTCTAATACATCCCTACCCCTAAACCTCGCTTTAACAAAACACATGCCCCGTGATCATCTAGCCAAAATAAGCTTTGCTTACCTTGAGTAAGTTCCAAGAATATAGCCATATGCAACTACGTGTCCTCGAATGCCATTTAGTACTTTATCTGGTGTTAGCCCAATGGGCCAGCTACTAGTATCGATATCTAGTGCTATTACTAAGAAGACGTATCTATGCTCTCTATCTCCCCGTGGTGGGCATGGTCCTCCATAACCAATGAATCCATAACTATTCAAACCTTGGAGTAGACTAGTGTTTTTCGATGCACCCTCATGTAACTCCAATCTACCACCATTCAATCCATAGACAACCCAGTGGTAGAATACACCGCTTGGAGCATCTGGATCATACATTATTAACACCACGCTCCTAGTACCCATTGGAGTGTCTTCAACCACAAGACCTGGTGAAACATTGTCTCCACCACAGTAAACGTGCTTAACTGGTATTCTAGAGCCATTGGAAAACGAGCTACTGTACACGTGGATTGATGCGGGAGCTCCATTAATAACCCCGGCAATAGGCTCGGGGATTAATGATGGCACTGTAGTTGTAGTCCTCTGAGTGTATTGTAGTATAATGAATACTGTAGCGCAGGCCGCAATCGCGAAGATCAAGACTACTAAGTACTTTAATTTCATTTCAACCCCATGTGCTACTAAAACTATTTGCAGAATTTAAATGATACTTTTTAAACCACGATGCCGATATATCTAGGAATAGGTGGTTCTTCAATTGGCTTATTACAAGTGGATTATTCCAGGTGTATTAGCTACATCGCGAATGCCCACTATGAGTGAAGTGAGTGAATTAGCGTCTTTATTTAAATCTATTGTTGTATTAGCAGAGGATCACGAGTTGTGGTACAACCCGGATTCACTATATAGTATGGGTGTTAGGGTTTTCCATAAGCCAATCCCGGATTACACAGCTCCAAACATTATTGACCTACACGAGTTAGTTGAATACATTGAAACGTGTGAGAAGCCTGTACTAGTACACTGTACTGGTGGGAGGGGTAGGAGTGGTACTATTGCTGTTGCATACCTCATGGCCTCGCAGGGTTTAAGCTACTGGGGGGCTTTACATAGGGCTAGGAGTATTGAGCCTAGATTTGTTGAGACGCCGCTGCAACATAGGGTTTTGAGACTATATGATAGATTATTAAGGACTACTCCAAGGAAGCTATTGTCTAGAGCGGTGGAGATCGGTAGAAATACTCCTCTAGCCTATGGAGGGGTTTTATTTGGTCGTGGAGTTGGGCACGCTGGGAAAGTCCTTGAGCTGTGTATTGAGCTAGTTGAGGGGTTTAGAGAGACTGGTCTACTGGATTTAAGTGTTGAGTACGAGAGAGCACTATATGTTGCTGCAATACTGCACGATGTAGGGGTTTCACTACTGAAACCAGGTGAACCCGATGATAAGCATAGAGAGTACTCGTACGAGTTAATAATGAAGCACTCTAGTGAACTAGATGAAGCATGCGGCTGCAGTGTAGGCGTCAAGGCCGCGATCATTGCTGGACTCCACGGAGGCAAAGACCCTATTCCACCAAGCCTGGATCATGAAGCAGTAGCCGCTATAGGCTTCTTGAGGATAGCTGATGGACTAGACTACACACTAAACCAAGTTGTATTGGGGTTGGATGTGGAGAAGTCTAGTGAAGGAGCACGTATAAAAATATACTGCGATGAGGGGAAACCAGGATGCACGTGGAACATTGAGAGAGCCAACGTGAAGAAGCAACTAATGGAGTCCACCTTGAAGAGAAGAATCACTATTGAGGTTCCTACGTAGAAAAACACTTTTTCCCAACTCCTACCTATTTCCACCTTCAGCTAATTCAACCCACGACCTTGAATCTACTATATTTCTATCTACCACGTGCTCCCTAAGTGCCTGGTGTTGGTGGAGGTGTTGGAGGAGCTGGTGGTTGTGGTGGTGTGGGCTGTGGTATGCCTTTCTGCCTCCTCGAGATGTAGAATACTACGCCTGCAACTGCTCCAAGAACTACCACTCCAATAATGATCCACAGGTATAGTGGTATTGGGGGTAAAGGCTTAAACTCAGCCACGCTTGAATCTATGAGCTCTACGATAATTGATCCTTTACCCTGCACTCCATAATCATAGTTTCCACTACCGCTTAATAAGACTCCTTTACTATACTTCAATAATAAATCAGATTTAGCACCAGTGTATGGATCCTGCGTGGAGTTTCTATACTCTCCACTATACGATGGATCAACGAGAAATACTATCTCCACTGCCTCACCTGGCTTCTTATCAATACTAGTACTTCTACTAATTGTTCCATTCCTAATCGGTATCGATGGACACTGATCACTTATTTTCACGTCTTTATATGTCTCATTATAGTATACTATGGGTGATTCAACCCTTATAATATCTATTCTATAGGTAAATTCTATAGTGCAGGTTTGGTTTTGAATAGTATAGGAGATTTTGGCCTTATACGTAAAGTAATCCCCAGCTCTGTATACTGGTTGAGGAACCTCAGCAATAAAAGTCACAGGCATTATCGAGAATACTAGAAATAATAGGAGAAACTGTACTAACACTATTTGTTTAACAAACGTGAAATACCACCTCGATACTAAAGGATGAAAACTAGCTTAAATACTTTCATGGATCACGTGATCAACATTGATCACTATGTGGAAGTACTGACGGATCCGCGGCTTGGATTAGAATAATAATTGTGCACTCCATCCACTAGTATCATTGCTACAATTATTCGCACAAGGGTCTCAGATGTCTTGGAAAATATCTTCCCTGTTCTTCATTCTATTCAATACTAATCACCCGAGGGTATTGCCCATCAAACTCGATTATTCACGGACTCATGATTGATCACAATGTGTGAGATTTATTAGTTCCGGTGTGGAACTATGTTCCAGGGTGGAACCATGGGTTTATTCGACTTGAGGCCTAAGACAAAGCGCGAGGACTTGTTTGACAGAGAGCGGGAGTTAGAGCTTCTACATAGAGGCATCGAGCGCGGCTACCCTGTAATAGCAGTGCTGGGCATTAGACGGGTAGGTAAGACCAGCTTACTAAAGGTCTTTTTAAATGAGGTTAACGGGATATATGTGGATATGAGGGGTGTCTACAAGAGGATTGATCTCGAGGCTAAGCTAACAGAGGCGCTTGAGTTCTCGTTGACGAGGATTAAGAGGCTCCTGGAGGGAGTGAGAGGGGTTGAGATATCTGGGCTCTCTATACGGGTTAAGTGGAGGGGGCGTGACTCAGTTAGCTTAATGGGTCTCTTAACGGAGATTAATAAGAAGAAGGAGAGGTTTATAGTAGTGCTGGACGAGGTGCAGTCCACTAGGCCCCCGTTATCATATGAGTTGAAGAATGCAATAGCATACTCATACGACAACCTAGAGAACATTACATTCATCCTCGCGGGCTCCGAGGTCGGTTTACTACGAGACTTCCTTGGCTATGAAGACCCATCCTCCCCACTATACGGCCGTGGAGTATACGAAGTAGTAGTTGAGAGGTTTACACCAGAGTTGTCGAGGGAGTTTCTCGTGAGGGGTTTTAGAGAGGAGGGGTTGGAGCCACCCCTTAGTATTATAGATGAGGCCATTGGCTACTTCGATGGAGTACCCGGTTGGCTTGCATTGTTCGGCCGTAGATACGTTGACGGCGTTGGAGACTTAGTTGCTATAAGGGAAATGGCCGTGGCTATAGCTATGGATGAACTGGGAAAGCTTGGGGTTAGGGAGAAAATGGTGTTGAAGGCTATTGCGAGTGGTGCTAGATCATGGAGCCAGGTTAGAGACTACATTGTCGAGAAACACGGCTTGGCACTACCCAAGTCTACTCTAAGTAGGCTCATAGAGAAACTTGAGAAACTAGGGATTGTAAGGGACTACGATTTCCTGGATCAAGTATACCGAGAGGCAGCTATTAAATTAGTGGTGAAGACGGAGTAGACTAGGGTGCGGGAAAAAGTGTTTATAGAGATTTACTCATAGAAGTCTTCGTCATCTATGTACCGCATTGTGACTTTAACAGCGACGTCTAATACCCCCTCTAAGTGGTACTTCCTCTCGATCTCTCTCAGTTTCTCATAGTCTCTGTCAAGGTAGCTCCAGAGAAACCTCCCACGTCCGCAATTAGGGCACTTAGTATACACTATACCCCTCTCCACGACTACGGCGATCCATGGGTGTCCACAATGCTCACACTTCTTCTTGACTTCAAATGGTACCACATCCCCCACCCATAAATAAGGAGAGGAGGGGGACAATACTGGGCATAAACAAATACTAATCAATAATTATAGAATGCGCCTTATTAAATATTACCCACACACTAAATTCATAGACTCCCCTTACTCTATGCTCTCAGCTTCACGAATTTAACTAAACACGGTGTGCAGACCTGGTTCGTTGAATAAGCACTCGTGGATCGATGAAGAAGTACTCCTAAAACCCCCTTTGTTTGGCCACCAGGCTCCTAATAACCCAACAAGTCGTTTTTCCTTGGTATATTAGACTCTAGATCGACTATGGTTTCTAACTCCATACGAGTCTATATGGATCCCGGACTGGATACTATGTAATATTACTCATAAACTAGACTATTCTCTGTGAACTCCTAGTTGTTGTTGATGGATCGTCTGTGAACTTCCACAGTCCCTTTCTAGGACTAATTATGATTACTCCTAGTTCCTCGATCAAGGCGTCGCTCATTAAAACCTCTCTCTCAGTTAGTGATACAACGAGGTCTGCTATGACCTCACGTGAAGACCTATCCGGCTCAATAATGGAGACTCTACATGCCTTTGGGTAAGCATACATTGTTACCGATCCACCGGGAGTATCGTACTCTAGTAGAGTTGGCTTACCCAGATCACTAATGTCTATATTCTTCTCCACTAGGAGATTATAGGGGATGAGTAATTGCGGTTCATCAGTTTCAAAGCCAGTATTAGCGAGTGCAATGGCCTCGAAAACCCTCACACCAACAACCACTCTCACCCTTACTCTCACACCCAAACCACTACACCCTCCTCGGCTTCAAGTAGCCAACTCTATACTTCTTCTTCAATACAATATGGCCCACTCTATACCTCCTACGAGAACCCCCGATCTCTACACCCATAAAAACACCATCAACTCCAATAATATGTCTCAATAAAGGCTAATTAATAGCTGTAGAGCTTTGAGCATTAGTGTATAATCGATGCGCCGGGTTCTAGACTGGTAGACCTGTGCTAGGTGTTACCTGTGTCTGTAGTTGAACTACGCTGTGCTTTCTAATACTACTCCCCACCGCTACGTAGAGTATCATCCACCCGAGAAGAGCGAGAATGTCTACAAAAATACCCACTATGAATAATACCCCCGCTACCATGTACAGCGACTCCCCCTCTACCTTCTCTAGTTTAAATGAGAGAACTATTAATCCAATGTATCCTATGAAGAGGAGTATGGTTGCCAGGATCAAGAACGCTATGGAGGCTTCCCCTAGCACTAATAATGTTACAGCACTAATGAGGAGAAGTATCATGCCATAGTAGTATCCAAACCTGATCATGTCTTTGGAAGTCTTGAACACTGGGTTTAACTCTGAGAGCTTCTTTACCCCGGGCAAGAACATGCTGTACAACCCGAGTAAAGCTATTACTGCGCCAATGATTGATGCAACGGCTCCCACTCCAATTAATACTACACCGTGGTTTAAGCCGATAGTCGCTAGTGGTCTAGGTGAGAGAGGTTATCCACCACCAATAATTAGAAACGGTAATGCTATAATCAGTAGTAGTATCTCATTCCCCAACAACTTAAATGCCTCCAAATAGAGCTCTCTACTAGGTTGACTAGGCTGTAGTGACAACACGACACAGCCCCCTTGGGAAGCCATATCTATTATTATGTATAGCCTGTACTCCTACATAGATGCCGCATTGCTCATCCAATACTCTCCCATTACGCTTAGTGCTCTATTTCTCCACGTATAGGGTAGCATTATTGATCAGGGTGCGATTAAAACCCTGTGTGGTGATCCATGCTGGGCAGGTGAATGCGTGGAGTGTGCAGGGGGGCAGAGTAAGTACTACTTTGAAGCCTCTTGGTTATAGTCCCCTGGGTTGTTTATTGATCTGGGTTAGTATGTAACTTCGAGGGTTAGAGAGCAGTTGCATGGGTCTCGTGGTGATGGATTATAGCATAGTGTATCCGTGAATCCTATTATAGTTGCATTTATTCTAGCCTTGAACTCCCCGCTTATCGTTGGCTTCTCGATTAAGTAGTAGTATATGTTCTGCATTACCCCACCGGGGTTGAGGATCTGCCTATAGAGTACGAGTGTGCATATCAATGGCTCCCCAGTGTATACTGAGCCGTTTACCGGCTTAATCTCCACGCGTGAATAGCTTATTGCCTCTCTACTACTCGCGCTTGTTATGTTCTTCACAATGTAGTCTAGTATGTGTCCACAGGGTGTTCCGCCATATATATTTATCGATGAATCACCCTTATTCCTAATCTCCACGATGACCTCTAATAGCGCCACTTCCCCACTGCGGCTCCTGAGTGCTTCTAGTAGTTCAAGTGT
>JAJHRV010000145.1 GCA_020833525.1 Thermosphaera sp. | reverse complement strand
ACTACTATTACATCACCCTCTTGGACACTCACATTGTGTTTTCTAAGTTGTAGTGCTGCCTTGACGTGTGGTGGTTTATTCTTAGTGTACGCGGATGGATCCTTTGTTAAAGCCATTTTAATCGCCAATTGATCCAGTGGGATCTCTCTGTGCCTAAGGCCCTGATAATACTCTCTTGTAACTCCTTCAAGCCACTCAATAAAAGATGCAAAGTCTCCGGGGTTTTCAACCTTCTTCAAGGAATCGAGTATTTCCTGGAAAAGGTATTTTACGAACTCGGGTGTATTGCGCTTTTTAGCAACTAACCCCTTAACCTCGATTCCGCCATCTCTCGTTCTACCAAGATAGTTCTTCTTTAACCCTGTGAAAATCACGTAGGAGAATTCCTTGTCAATCTCTATCTCTAATCCAAGTGTCTGCATAATCCACTTTTGTAGTAGTTCTAGTTGCATCTGTGCGGGAGCCCAGATAAATATAGAGTCTGTGTCTCCATACAGTGTCTTAACCCCCATTTCAGCTGCCTTTATGACAATGCTCATAAATGATCTCCTGCCAAGAGCCGTGACGCTCTCAGCAACTGCTGGTGAATACAGTGAAAACTTCTCGTCTCCAAAGACTCCATAACTAGCGTTTATGAATACCTTTATAGCTCTCTGAACTACGTCATACCATGTTCTCTGCTCGGGTGCTAGTGAAGGGTCTTTACTTCTCTTCTTGTAAACCCCGACTCTAAAATCACGTAGTACTCCAATAATTTGTGCTGTTAATCCAGGTGCATCCATGCAGACTACGTGTAGTGGTTTTCCAGTCTCGTCTTCAACAGTGGTTCTCTTAGAACACCAGTTTACATCAACTGTTTCATAGCTTAAATTGTAGTTCTTTATTACACTTGGATATAGAGATGCAATGTCGAGGACTACTACGTCGAAGAATACTCCTTGTGGCGGGAGAATTACTAGTGCTCCAGCGTACTTCTTTCCATCAATTACGGCTTTCGTAGATGCTTTAACCTGGCTTGCAATATCTTCCTTGTTTGGGATTAGGTAGTTTAGTCTACGGTGCTCCCAGAAGAACATATTCTGGATCCAAGCAGAGATCTGCCTTCTACACTGCTCCTCGAGAGTGGTTTTTGAAATACGCATTAATAGAATAATGAGCTTCCAGACTAGTTCATTATTGAATAGTGTAAGGGAGAGTGTTATTATAGCGTCTCTTAAGTTGTATGCGGCGAGGTAACCGGCTGATATATCGCTAACTGTTCCCTCAATACCTATTTTTGAAACACCGAGTAGTGCTTGAGATACAGACTCTAGTTTCTCCTCTTGGTATTTACCACTGAAAGCGTAGTTCTTAATAGCTCTATTCGCGAAGAACTTGTATAAGTCTATGTGTATACTGGTTTCAAACCTAGATAAATCCTCCCTGATCTGTATTGGAATTAAATACCTGGGGATACCTAGCTTTAGACTCCTCGTGTAGAGGTAGACGAGGTCGAATTTATCTCCATTATATGTTAGTACAATAGGGTACTTTGTAATAGCCTTGTAAACCTCTAGTATGAGGGCCGTCTCAGAGTCAAATACCTCTATCTCTGCGTCTACTGGGTAGACTCCTTCAGCTTCGTATAGGAATGGGTTTTTGAAGGGCCTTGAAAGCATAAATACCTTTCTAAATCCATCACTACCAGCTATTGCAATGCTGATAACGGGGTATTCTGCTAGTTTAGGGCTTGGGACTCTCCCCTTGAATGGGGTATAGACTTCTATATCTATTGATGCTCTTAGAGCCCTGGGAGGTGGCTCTTCAAAGAGCTTTGCGAGTTCTCTAGCTAGTTGCCTAGTAGACTCGGGTTCTCTCTCAAATAACTTGTCAATATTCTTTAAGACCTCCTCTGGTATTTTAGGCTCTATTAGTACTGGCTTACTCTCTCCATTGTTTGGTACAATATACTTCATTCCTGGAATTAAGCCCATGTCGAATACGTAGTTTGCGTGGTACTTGATCTTGGCTTCCCACGCGCTCGAGACCTTGCCTCTAAGCTTCTTGACTACGAGTGGGTCTTTTGTAATTACCTTCACTAGCTTGATCTTCTTCATTGTTAGTGGATTTATCTTCTCAACTTCCTCGAAGTCCTCTACTCCACTATTAGCACCTATTTTTGTCTTTAACTCATCTACTGGTTCACTTGTGAGGAAGTACGGCTTGTGACCGTAGGGATCGGGGACTCTCACTAGTTTAGATCCATCTTCACTTATGAACTCTAATACCGCTCTACCTAGTTTTCCATCGTAGTATACATTGAGTAGATAGTGTGGTGTAGTGAGGGATTTCTCAAGCCTCGTCTTAAATAACAACGTGTTCTCTGCGTAGTTAAACATGGGTTTGCTTAGTTTAGCCGCTGACGCCTCATTCAAGTTCAATCGACCGTATCTGTGTTGATGGCTACTTCTATGTTGATTCACCACGTAGGATCATTATTGCCTTCGCTAAGTCTCCTCCAGCTTTCTTCAATGCCTCTACT
>JAJHRV010000005.1 GCA_020833525.1 Thermosphaera sp. | reverse complement strand
GAGCAATTATTGAGCTTCGACATAGCGGAGAACATAAGGACACAGTTAAAGCTAAATATTAGTCTACAGATAACACCAACGGAGGCTATTTGGCTGTCCGAGAGGCCATTTAAGAATGATTCGTACTTAGCACCATTTAGAGTAATCATGGAGCCATTCATAGATCCTAAAACAGGTGAACAATTGAAAACCAGCTTCACACTTTTCGGGAGAGAATATAGTGGAGTAGTCTACAGCGTAGTTGTTATATACCAGTTAGTAAACATCCCTGAATCACAGTAGTGAATATCCACATAGTTTTGGACTATACACACTCTCCACGTATGCTTTCCTAATTCTCTCTTTAAAGCCAAGGGCCCTCGGATGTATTATATAGTTAACACTCGTACCACACGAACCATTAACCTCCATTTGGAGTAATACTTCCCTAAAACACTCTACTCCAGCAAGTCCAGACCCTATTGCAGCATAGCCTTGGGCAGACTCTTTCGAGATACTGGCTCCCTGAAGCCCCTTTAGAGTACTTATTTCTAAGTCTACAAGTCTCTCTTTTATCAACTCCAGTAACTCCCTGATCTTGCTTAATCTACCAGTAGCCACCACAGTCTCGGATTTAGGTGTTGATAAGAGAGTTTTTTTCAAGTCTTTGACAACGCACTCGACGAGGTGGTTAATTAGAGTAGTGTATGGTTCTTCACTCATACGCGCTCTTCTAAGTAACTCGTTGAAGTCATATATCCCAGAGTAATCGAGTATTCCCCCATGGAATACATCCCAACGCTCCCACCTCCCAACACCGGCAACTATCTCTAAATCAATTGAGCCAGCGGTTAAAGTACCCGTCGATGCACTTGTACCACCTACGCCATCGACAACCTTACCTTCTTTAACAGCTATTACCGAGTAGTATCCATAACCGAGCTCGAGTAGAGTGAAGTTTATATTTTTAAAATCAAGTCCTTTCTTACTGTAGTATTCGTAAACTGCTAGGAATGTGGAGGCTAGTTTATCAGCAGTCCCCATATCGACTTTATTTATCTTCCTGTGTAATGGGACTGTGGGTAAGTGTATGACTCCGGGTGTAAAGAGTGCTCTCTCACCATACATTTTAATGATCTCTGTAGTTATTTTTACTAGTGCATCGTAAACCCATATACCCGGCTCACCCAATGATACACCCTTCTCCACAAACTCCTCACTACTAAGGAGTAGAACCTCTACTGTAAACCTCCTTGGATCCCTCACCTCTCCACCATTATGTACTGGGACTCCATAGCCTGAAGGTGCTACAATGTAGTCGATATTTAGCGAGTTTAGTTTATTTAGTAATAACGCTGGGTTTTTCGCAATAACCGGTGTTTCAAAGCTCTCTTCATGCACTACTCTATCGTTTTCCAATACAACGAGATCAAATGTCTTAGTGCCGGGATCAATTCCAGCCACTCGAATAGGCAAAAGACCACCTTATACGACTAAATCGTCCAACTTCTTAAAAACAGCTTATTGAATATCTAATCAAGGGGGATTCATTGCTTAAGAGGAAGAAGGATCCACTTAGAAAAACATTTGAAATACTATATAGTGTCCGCTTATTGAAGGACAGGGTAAGTAGGATTCAGAGTAGGCTAGACGATAGAGCTAGTGAGCTATCTGAGAGGCTTGTACAACTCCAAATGCATGGTGATAAATACTTGGCTTCAAGGTACGCCGAGGAAGTGGCAAACTTGAGGAAGCTATCTAGTAGGCTCTCAATGTTGATGTATGTATTGGATAAAGTTGACCTTGCTGTGCAACACGCTATTGTACGAAGGGAATTTAGTTCACTAGCATCAGAGCTCAGTGGATTGATCAAGGACGTTGGTAAATTACCGGAGTCTCGCATACCAGACTTGGGCATTTTATTTGCAGATCTAGAGGCTAGTGTTAGGGAGTTAACAGATATCGTTAGCTATGATTTACCAGGCCCCTCCTACAACCCACCAGCTAATAGTGAGGTAAGTAGAATAATTGAAGAAGCTAAAGCCACTCTCAGAGAGAAGCTAGAACCCGTTCACTAGATTTGAATAGTGTACCTCCTCTCCTCCCTTACTATAGCTAGAGAGACGTT
The DNA here is from genome assembly GCA_020833525.1 of Thermosphaera sp. Lineage (GTDB taxonomy): Archaea > Thermoproteota > Thermoprotei_A > Sulfolobales > Desulfurococcaceae > UBA285. Next base: position 24,028 of record JAJHRV010000005.1, on the reverse strand, counting down.
GAATCTCTGGAGTACCTCCGTTATCTCCTGTGTTATCCTCTTATATAACTCACCAGGTACTAGTACAATGTACTTTGAGTAGTTTCTATTGAGCATACATGAGCCCATTATGTATGCTAAGTACCTGTATTGTGTTGATAGTGGCGATGACGGATCAATTAACCAGACACCAATAGACTCCTCATCCTCCCCCTTCTCTGCGATTAAGTCTGGTTCCAGCGGCTTACTCGTCTTTGACGGTGAGACATCATATCCGAGGCTCTCCAAGGCCTTCACTACTTCCTCGACTAGCTTCTTCCTCGTGGCAATTAATCTCTGTGTTCCAATGTACTTCTCGAGTTCCCCATGCTCCTCCGGGTTGTATAGTGTGTACTTTCCACGCTCAATTCTATATAGAAATAGCTTCTCGGGGTCTCTATACTTATCCTTACTATTGCTATTCACTGTTACAAGGTCTATTTCATACTCTAAGCTCTCATTACTCCTCGAAGGATCCTTCTTCTTAACCTCCTCAATGAGATCCTTCCTTGTGAAGTAGACCTTGCCACTCCTATATAGTGCCTCAGCAGCCTCCCTAATTAGAAGCCAATTTGGTTTTTTACCTATCTCCTCCATTACCAATCACCTGGAAACCAGGTTTAAACCTATACTCGATTCCAAACCACTATCCAGTATTCTCAACGAGGTTAATTGCTTTATCTACAATCTCAATCATAGCCTTTGAAACCTCCCCTTCAGGCTTGTATAGTAGATAGGGTATGCCGGAGTCGACTGCCTCGTTGACGGATGGATCTAGTGGTAGTTTACCGAGTATAGTAGTCCCATACTTCGCTGCAAGTCTCTCCCCACTATTCCTCCCCATAATACTAGTAATTCTACCACAGTGTGGGCATTTAAAGTAACTCATATTCTCAATAATTCCGAGTAGCCTTATGTGGAGTGAACTAGCAAAATTAGCTGCTTTAGAAACGATAATCTCGCTCAGTGCATTCGGGGCCGTCACCAATATTGCACCAGTAATGGATGGAATAACCTGGGCTATAGTAATAGCTACATCCCCTGTTCCAGGCGGGAGATCTACGATGAGGTAGTCCCCCTCACCCCAGTCAACTCTAGCTGAAAGCTCTACTATCGCTCTACCAACAAGCGGCCCCCTCCATACAACTGGTAACTCCGGCGTATCGAGCATTAAGTTAATTGCAACTATCTTCAATCCAAGAGGACCATCCACCGGTATTATCTCGCCTTTTTCACTCGCGTAGTGCCTCTCCCCCTGAACTCCAAGAAGCATTGGAATAGATGAGCCATGAACATCAGCGTCAAATACAGCAACTCTCCTACCCCTACTCGCCAGTCCAAGCGCTAGCATTGAAGATACAAAGGATTTTCCAACACCCCCCTTTCCACTCAGAACAATTATTTTATACTTATAATTATTCATCTTCCTCCTGGCTTCAATCAACAATGCATCAAAAACCGTCGGAACGCTTGTTTTAAAACCACTTCCCCCACTCAAATAGACACCAATAGATAATAATACATCTACTACAACCTCTATCTCACTCAATGGTAATAAATATGTGTGTGCATCAAGAATATGTCCCGCTAAGTTGGCATAGAGCTTCACAAATAACCCGCTTGCACACTCTCAAGCTTTGAGTATAATACACCACAACCCAGAATCCTAGGCAGTCTTTTAGAACACCTCAGAGCGTCCTCACAATATATTTAGATATAATGGACCACGCTCTATAGACATTTCTTAAAGTATAGAGAGTTTTCGCGTAAATACCCCTAATATATACTTAACTATACGTTGAAAAGAGGTGAAAGTAAAAGACTACAATTAGTAAAAACTGCATAGAAGTAACTATGGTTAAACGTCACTTACTGGAGGAATATACGCTGAGTCGCTGTGGATAGGGGATTTTAGGGCAACTCCGGGGCTGTGAGGGATATGTGGTGGGAGAGATTTCGCAAGTTGCTTATTATATAAATAAACGAGTTTAATTTTAATAGTAATTAAACCGATGGGGGAACTCGTAGTCATTGGTGTGCTTATTGATGAAGTGTAGTAAGGCCCCGGGCAAGGTATTATTGTTCGGTGAACACTTTGTTGTCAAGGGTAAACCCGCACTAGGTGTTGCAGTATCTCCATATGTGAAAACATGCGTAGAGTTGGGTAAGGGTCGAGTGTATTCAAAGCAACTGGGTTTATTAGAGCCTAGTTCGCCTCATAGAGCGCTATTTGATGCAGTGATTCAAGCAGTAGTAGAGAGATATGGGGCTACTCCGAGCTTAGATGTAGATGTAGACTCAGAACTACCCATAGCCTCGGGTATGGGTTCATCTGCCGCTATAGCCGTATCACTCACCCACGCTGTTTTATCACTAATGAATATTGATTTTAACAGGGAGGATGTTAGATTAATAGCTCATGAAGCAGAGAAAGCTGTTCACTATAAACCGAGTGGAGTCGATACTACACTATCAACGTATGGAGGCTTCCTATACTACAAGCAAGGGGATTTTAAGAGACTAGATTTGAGACTACCTGTAGATACACTATTGGTTATCGTGAATACAAGGCAGAAGAGGCAGACTGGTGTAGTTGTCCGGGAGGTGTTGGAGAGGTATAGTAGAATAGGAGAGGTGGCTGAGTTAATATACAGTGCTGGAGAATTAATAGTTAGTAAAGCAATTAAAGCTCTTGAACTAGGCAACGCTAATCAACTGGGTGAATTAATGCTGGTTAATCATGGACTACTATGGTCCATGGGGGCCTCATCAATAATATGCGACACAGTAGTACATGACTTATTGAGTAGCGGGGCCTATGGGGCAAAAATTAGTGGTGCTGGAAGAGGTGGTGTAGTGATAGGCTTGATCCCACGCAGTACCGTAGAGTCTCTCAGAGTATGGCTTCAGAGAAAAGGCTATGAATTCTACATTGTTGAGCCAGACTACACGGGCGTAGTGAGTGCTTAATAAAAAGCCATTTTATAGATATCGTATAATTGATGATGAAAATAGCGGTCTATGATGCGGTGAAGTAACTCCCATGGACTGATGTATTATGGAGTCAACGCGGTCTAGGAAGAAAAGGGTTTCAATTAAAGCCCCCCTAAGTATACTTACTAGATTTAACCTCATAGTGGGCGAGATACTCCCGGCTTTCTACGAGTACAATAACTTGGTTAAGCAGAAGGGGTTGTACCTAAAGCCCGTCCACGTGGTGGTTAGGAGAAATCCATATGGTGGAGTAACAAAGTACTTTTACTATGGAAGATACTGGTATAGAATTGAGAGAGACTCTTTGGGTAGGTTAAAGTGGGTATATGTAGGTAGAGTAAAGCCAATACCCGAGCTCCCAGATCCACCCGCAAACCCCTTAGAAGGTGTTGTTGTAAAGCAATACAATGACGTCGTCGAGGTCATATTCGCTAGTGAGGAGGTCTTCAAGATGATATATGAAAAACTCTCAAAGGAACTACCTCGTTGAATTAGATTTAATTACTTCCCGATACTATACTACAATTGTATAGAAACCGGTGTTCTTAGTGGAGCAAGAGGTAATAGTTGATGGATTAGTCACTGTAGCATTGCTCGGGGTTGTTGTATACTCAGTATTGATTTCTCTAGGTGTAACGAGTTATATAATAAATAAGCCAAAGCGTGTGGAGAAAAAGGCAGGTAATTTCGAGATCGTTATTGTCTCTAAAGCCGATCACAGAGTGAAGAATAGTTTATTAGAGTCCCTTCGCTACCACACTAGGAGGTTTGGTAAAGTTACACTCGTTATCGATGAAGGAGCTCCTCTAACGGGATTATTGAGGGGTATTAGAGGTGTTAAACTCATCATTGTTCCATCGAGTTATAGAAGAGACTTGATTGGTAAAGGTAGAGCACTACAATACTTTGTAGATTGCTGTGTCGAGAGAGATAAGTGGTATGTATTTATAGACGACGACAACCTAATACTAGACGATACATTCCTCTACGAGATACCAGTTTACGAGGCTGAGGGAAGAGTAGCAGCCAATGGGGTAATTATTCCGCGTCCAGGCCGCAGCACGGTAGCATATGTGATGGACTGGATTCGCTTCATGGACGACATACTCATATATCGCTTTTTCACTGGTTTAATTGGAAAACCCCTACTAGGCCTCCACGGAGACCTATTGATCGTGAAGGGGAGCGTTCTCAAGGAGATTGGTTTCAATAAAAGGACTTTAACAGAAGACTTTGAATTTGCATCATCCCTCGTAAGGAGGGGTTATAAAACATGGCAGTCTGCTACGAGGGTCTCTATTAGGAGCCCTAATAGCGTCAAAGACCTTGTTCTTCAAAGAGGTAGGTGGTTTAAGGGTATTTTCTACGGTATTAAGAGAGCCCCTATTGGGATGAAAATACTGGTTATTCTCAGAAGCTTTGCTTTTAGTATTGGGTTATTCATACTCTTATTATTTATTCCATTCGTGTACTATGTTGGCTACTTATGGTTTATTGTCCCAAGTGGACTATACTATGTCTCGACATATAGTTATGGAGTCTACAAGTCGAGGAAGCCTATACTACTGCTTCTACTCCCATTCTTCGGGTTTATTGAAGCATCATCAAGAATCTATGGATTTATAATGGTTAACGGCTACGTAGTAATAGACAAGAACTAGGTGGCTGGTGTGTGGAGTAAGAAGTTTAAGGTTAGAATTGGAGAAGTAGACTTGTACTTCGGCCCAGGAGTCCTTGTTGAAAACATCTCAAGGGCTCTAGAAGGGGTTAGTAAAGCAATGATTGTAACGTCTAAAAGTGCCGCGAAAGTATCTGGTGCTCTTAGAGATGTTGTTAGTGTCCTGGAGGAATCATCAATAGAGTATAGAGTGTATGATAAAGTAACACCAAATCCATCTACGAGTATAGTGGATGAGTTAATTGAGGAATTAGAGGTGTTTAATCCAAGTGCGTTAATAGCTATTGGTGGGGGAAGCGTTATAGACACTGCTAAACTAGCCGCAGTACTATATGGATCAGGATTGAAGACCATAGACTACATACTCGGGGCTAAACCAGGCTCAAAGGGGTTAAAATTAATAGCTGTAAATTTAACACACGGCACTGGATCAGAGGTAGATAGATTCGCGGTTGCTACTATAACGGGGACTATTGAGAAGAGGGGCATGGCGGTGAGATACCCGGACATCAGCTTCGACGACCCAGTTTATACCTTAACTCTCAGCCGTGATCAAACCTTGTATACGACAATAGATGCATTCTACCACGCATATGAGTCAGCGACATCAAATAGAAGTAATTTACTCGTACTGAGTCTAGCTGAGGAGTCTGTGAAATATATAACAATGTACCTCCGGAGGGTGCTTGAAAACCAAAGGGATCTAGAGGCTAGAACAATGCTACTATACTCATCAATGCTAGCCGGTGTATGCATTGATACTACGAGTGGAACGCACCTAATCCACGCTCTTGAGCATGGTTTTAGTGGATTTAAACCCGAATTACCACACGGTGCCGGCCTAGCTATTCTTGGTTCACGAATAGTCTACTATACTCACAAAGCTGTACCCGAGCAATCCGCGAGGATTTTGAAGCACCTGGATCCATCTATAAAGCCAATAAGCGATGATGCTGATAAAGCAATGAAGGCAGTGAAGGAATTCCAGGATAATCATGGCTTCAACAAGAGACTAAGCGACTATGGTATAGCAGTATCCGACTTAAAGCAAATACTAGACTTCGTTGAGAAAACAATAAAGGAGAGGTTTGGATCAAACGTACCATTCCCCGTGGATAGGGGTTTACTGGAGGAAGTAGCTAGAGAAGCACTTTAGCCTATATTCCCTTTTTAACTCTACCCACGAATTTAGCTAGATTACGCAATAAAATCTCTTTTTCCCTAGATCCCGTCTTTAAGTCGTTTAAAACCCCTGTAAAGAACTCTATGGTCTTGTCGATCTCCCTTGGTTTAACCCTATATGGGACACCATCCTTCCCACCATGCGCATATGCGTATAGAAATGGATCCATTGGGTGAGTAGTTGGGTCTCTGAAGGACGGTGTATACCCATAAATCAAGTCTGTTACTAGAGCAATAGCTCTCAGTGACTCAGGGCCGAGTCCGGGGATTAATAGTAATTCGCTGAATTCACGGGGTGCAAGCTTCTTAATTCTCTCGGCTACTACTTCAATTCTATTAACATCCCTAACTGGTCTATAGTAAATTGGACACTTGGCAACTCTATTTCTAACAGTGTCTTTATCATGTATCGACCCCCCGTGTACATAGGACTCTAGAGATGGTAGTTCCTTAAGTAACCTATTAACGACGTGTACTTGCTCCACTAGAGAGCCTGTGGGTGTAGACTCCAAGATCTCAACTATAGCTCTCCTAGTGTAGTCAGACTCCTCGTCTAGTAGATTTAACGCTGGGTTTACCCTGTGGGATGCCACTCCACTGTGAGGATCCGACTTTACATTGAAAACACCTGGTTTAACCATGTATATGTGGTATCTTCTAGCTACTCTCTCCTCGACATTCATCCCCTGCTGAACCACGAGAACACCTCCTTTCTCGGATACATATAGTCCATGAATATACAGTGTATAACCATCTTGAAGCGCGATTGAGTCCAGTCTCGCGGAGAATCTACTAGTATCAACAATGCTACGGGCATCTAAAACCCTGTCAAGTAGTAATGCCTCTTGTTTAACACCGAGTGCATCCCTACCCTTCCCACCTAGAACGGCTAATCCAAAATCCCTGAGAGAACTTGGTGGAAAAGTATTTTTTAAAACATAGTGGACTATAGTCGTGGATCCACTACTATCCCAATCCATCCCTATGATATTATTAAACGCCTGAAACCACAGCGGGTCTGAAAGCTTCTTCAATAATTCACTAGGGCCATATACATCCACGATATACCTAGCAATTAGAGAGCCCAAGTGCTTCATTCTCCTAAGTAGGTATTCAGGGACATGTCCCTCATGTAGTGGTAGATCTGCTATCCCCCACTGCGACACTAGCGGAGTCCCCAGTGTATTATTAGAGATAAGTCCTTATTTACCCTTGGGTAGATGGTAGTGGTTTTCATATGGGTGTGCGAAGAACCGGGGGGACCCACCCCGGATCACTCCGCCGCGGGACACGCGGCTGTCCCCGAGGCCTCTAATATAGATAAGAGTAATTATTGGTTTATATATCCGTATACTCCATGATAATCAATGGTTTTAATGTGTATGGCACTTAGTTAGTTCATGGTGTTTTAAATATGTTTCAGTGGAGTTCCATTGTTTTCTACATTGAGGCATTGAAGATTACTGTATCAATAATTGTCCTACTAGTTCTAAGTATTCAGGATTATAGAACGAGAGAACTGGATGCACGCATTGTCTACTTGTACTTAGCCTTCTCCATATGTATATCACTCGCTTCATTCTTAATAGTGGAGATCCCAACGTTGCTCAAGCTATTCTACTACATTGTTTCACTATCAACAACTGGTGGATTGTTCTTCATCTTATACAAGAGTGGATTAATAGGTGATGGAGACTTATACACTACAGTATCACTTGGATTCTTGTTTCCACTGCCGTCAACGTATCAATTCACAATCTATAATCCACCCGGTAGTGGAATTCTACCTCCTTCAATAATAATTGTTCTATACGGCTCCATCTCCGTTATAATACTAATGATTGTTAACGCTGCATTTGTACTCGTAAAGTACAAGTTCATTGTGGCAAGGACTCCTCTTAAATACGCTGTAATACTACCATTTCTAGGTAAACCAGTGAGAGTGTCGGACTACGTGGAGGGGAAGTATAGACACTACTATCCCATACAGTACTATAGGGTGGTTAATGGGGAGGTTGTTGTTGAATACAAGTTAGTGACGCGTGTATTGGGTGAGGATGGTAAAGATGTTTCATTACTATTGGAGAGGGGGTTTGTCAAGCCAGAGGATTATATATGGGTATCACCCGGTATACCATTCATACTCTACCTACTCGTTGGCTTCATACTGCTACTAATACTCGGGGATTACCCATTGATAGCTATTCTCACTAGGAAGTGAGCTTTACTAGTGAGGCTATAGAGAATGAAAGTAGAGCTGTAAATGGGACACCAAGCAACCACACCAAGTTGATCTCTAGGAATAGCTTTGTATTGACATATTTTAAACCCCTTGCATAGCCGACTCCCGCGATTGATCCTATTACTGCAAGAGTGATCGAGCTTGGAATACCCATCCATATGAGCACTAGTATTGTCAACCCAGTACTTAATCGAACCACGAGGCTTGTTTCAGGAGTTAAAGGTGTAATTCTACCACCAACAGTCTCGGCTATTCTATAACCCCAAATAATAGCGCCAATTGCAAATCCAGCGGCAGAAGCTAAGAGAGCTAACTGCATGGTTCTATCCCCTACGCCTATTACTTCTTGAAGCCCTATTGATAGTGGACCTGCGGCATTCCCTATATTATGCGCTCCATAGCTAAGTGCAAGAAGTAGTGTTACTACTACATGGCTAGTGGTTTTAATGAATTCCACTCTTTCTTCAACGTGGTGTTTCCGCGTTAATGTGAGCAACGTAGTCAATGCCACAGTAGATAGGGATATTAGTGGAGAATAGGTAATTGAGAGTCCTGGCTCCACGACCTCGCTTAGTATGAAGTAGTTGAGGAGTAGTAGTGATGTATAGAGGTAGCATGCATGTAGTGTAAACAGCGCTCTCGGTGAATTGCGCCTACCCACATACTCGTTAATAAAGTAGAGGGTAATCGATAATACAGCTGCAAGTAATGGTGTAATGAACCATGAGGACACGACAATGAGTAGTCTATGTGTATTTATGTATTTGAATCCACCGAGTGCAATACCGGCTCCTGTAATACCCCCTACAACTAGTTGACTTATGCTAACTGGGAGCTTCTTTATCAATGCGAACGATGCAATTAGTATAGATGCTGTGAGAGCTGATATAGAGCCCACGGTGAGCGAATTCCTCAACTCTATGGCGGTGAAATCTACAATACCCTTTGCCAGAGTCCTAGATATCCTTGAACCCAGAATTACTGCCCCAGTAGCCATTATCAACGAGTAGTAAACGTAGTCTAAAACACCTCTTCTGCCAGCACCTCTCGAGGAAACACCTAGAACTTTACCAACATCCTGAGCTCCATTAAGCATTGCCACTAAGAGCGAGATAGCGAATACTAATACAACTATAAACAACTACATACACCTATTTAGACTATATAGAAACATTCCTCCACTGTAATAGGGTTTTGATACTGAAAAAGCACTAATAAACTTTTCTTCACATGGGAATAGTTGTTTTATGTATAGAGTTTATATTTGGTGGAGTAGTTTATGTCGTGGATAATAAATCGTGATGAATGGCTTAAGTTATATGGCTTAATCAAGAAGCGTATTCCAAGTCTCAATTACTCAATGGATCAGGAGTCCACGAATATACTTAGTGATTTATTGACTAGACATAGTGGGAGAATAACACACGTGGAGCTCTTCGATAAGTTAAAAAGTAGAAGACTCGGTGTAGTGATTGGGTGTGGTGGAAACATTAATAGAGAGCTGGCTTTACTGACTGATATTCGTGATCAATTGGATTCTGTAATTATAGCTGCGGGATCTACCGTGCGATTACTCCAAGATAAGGGAATAAACCCCGACATTGTCGTCACGGATCTCGATGGAGACATTGATTCATTAATTAATGCCTCGAGGAGAGGTGCTATTGTCGTTATACACGCTCATGGTGATAATATCGAGGAGGTGTATAAGTATACTCCCCTAATCCAGGGATCTGTGATAGGCTCCACTCAGGTTGAGCCAAGGCCGTTTGTATACAACTTCGGTGGCTTCACAGACGGGGATCGGGGATTATTTATCCTATACCACGCGGGTGTGACGAAGGCTATTCTAGTAGGCTTTGACTTTGAAAAACCACATGCATGTCCAGGTAAGCTACTTAGAAACCCGGAGTTAAAGAAGAAGAAGCTTGAAGTAGCGGAGGTATTGATTAATTATCTAAAGTCTAAAGGCATGGTTATTAAGTCAATAGGTGAGATTCATGGCTGACCCTGCATTAAAGTACTTCTCTAGTAAGGTTAGTGATAGGGATAGAGCGGTATTCGAGGCTGGTATAGCTATTGGGACACTAGTACATCAATTCTCAGGCATTCCAGTCAAGAGGAGGGAGGACATTGATGTAATTAGAGAGGCTATCAAGAGATCCCTACTATCACAGCCATTTAGAGAGAGTGTTGAATTGGATTTAAATGTACAGATACCGAGCAGTGACTCCCCATACTCCTACACTACATTAAAGGCGAGGCACATGGATGCTAGGATCACTGTTAAGTATGGTAACTACAGGGTTATAGCGAGACTCCGCTATATACCTGAGCTAGATTACACATTAGGATACATCGAGGATATACAGGAGGTTTAAGTTGGCGTCTTCAATAGCTTGGGGTATAACAGGTGCTGGTGCATTCCTAAGGGAGAGTATTGATGCGGTAAAGAAGCTATTACTTAGAGGGTACAGAGTTACAGCGTTTGTCTCAATGGCTGGCGAATCTGTTTTAAAAATATATGGCTTTAAAAACGAGTTAGAGGAGGCTTTGAAAGGTCCATACCCGACGGGGATCATCTATGAGTCAAACGAACCCCCATCATATCCATCAACTGGTAGACTATACACTGGGATTTATAAAGCCGTAATTGTCTCACCGGCAAGCATGAACACTATTGGCAAAATTGTTCATGGGATTGCAGATAGCCTTGTGTCAAACCTAGCTATGCACGCTGTGAAAGCCCGTATTCCAGTATACATTCTCCCCGTTGACGCGTATGTTGTTAAGAGCGCTATTCCAGTGTTGATCAATAGAGAACTATGTAGCAAGTGTGGGGAGTGCTCGGCAGCCTCAATTTGTCCAACAGGAGCTCTCAAGCAACACCCCTACTACAGGGTGGAGATTGATCTAGTTAAGTGCAATAGGTGCTACAAGTGTCTAGAGGCGTGTCCACATGGAGCTATTAAATTCGATGTTGAAATAGTAGTTAACCCAGTTCCATACTATCTTGAAGTAATAAAGAGGCTTGAATACATCCCCGGAGTTAAGCTACTCCATTCACCAATGGAGGTACTAAAGGTGATTGACTAGTCGTGAAGATACTCCTAGTGACTGGTAGGCAGGCTTATAGAATGGTCATGGATGTAGCTGAGAGGATAATGAGGGAAAACCCCGGTTTACACATCGATGTATTAGCTTTACCTATACCCGTTGCCGCAATGATGAATGCAATCTACCTTCAAAGAGAGCTAGCGAGTAGGATAGATTACGTTAAGCAATTCAACCTAGTCATTGTTCCAGGCTACACACGTGGGGATGTAGCAGATGTCTCCGAGAAGCTTGGAGTACCGGTTGTTAAGGGCACATTGTACATTGAAGACCTCTCACTAATGATCAATGCATTGTTGGGAGGTGCTAAATTCTCCACTATTGATCCAGCAGATAGTATATTGGAGAGTGAGAAGAAGAGAGTGGAGCATGATGTACTCGAGGAGGCGAGGAAGCTGGCTCTAGTGGAGATGTACTTCGATATAAGTGGGTTACCAATTAGTAGCCACTACCCACTTGTTGTTTTAGAAATATATGTTGAGGAGCCAAGTGATCTATATAAGTACAAGCGTGCGGCAAAGTATGCGGATTTAGTGTCAATTGAAGTATCAATGGGATTCAATTCATCGAGAGCAAGGGAGTTTATCAACAAAGCAAAGGAGTTGTTTGGTAAACCAGTAGGTATTGATACGGCTGAATTAGAGCTGGCAATAGAAGTCTCTGGGGACGTCGACTTTATAAATGGCATTAGAGTATCCGAGGTTGATGAGTTACTGAGATATGTTGATCGACTCCGCGGGAAACCAATAGTCCTACTAGGAGACCCCGAGAAAACCCCTGTCGATGAGGCTTTGGAATTAGAGAGAGTAGTTAAATTCCTAGTGGGGAAGGGATTTTCAAAGATTATTGTAGACCCTGTACTAATGCCGCCCTTAAATGGATTAGTGAAGTCCCTGGAGACCATAATATATTTGAGGAGCAGGACTCCGAGCACTCCATTATTAATTGGGGCCGGGAATATAACGGAGCTCTCAGACGTCGACAGTGTTGGGTTAAATGCACTAATAGTATTCATTGGTGTAGAGCTGGGTGTAGAGTTGTATTTGACAACAGAAGCTAGCACTAAGACACGTGGTTCAACGAGAGAGTTGAGGAGAGCAATTGAAATGGCTATTATCGCTAAAAAGCTACGTAAACCACCCAAGGATCTTTCATTCAACCTACTGTGTGTAAAGAGTAAGAAGGCTGTGCGTGAAGAGCCACCTAAACCCAGGGAAATTGCATGTGTCTATGAGAAGCCAGAGTGGAGGCCCGATCCAAACGGGTTCTTCAGGATATACGTAGACCATGATGAGGGGGTTATAAGGGTTTACCACTATTTACACGGCTCCCGCGAGCCATCGATTGAATTGAGGTCTATTGATCCATATGCAATACTCAAAGCCGTAATTGAGAGGAAACTAGCATCTAGCTTCACGCACTTCTTCTACCTAGGATATGAACTATCTAAAGCTAAAATAGCCTTAATGACTAGTAGAGAGTATATTCAAGACAAGGAGTTCTTCGAGGCTAATACGTGTAGTAATTACTTCTAGTATGAGGACCATAGTTTATTGACTTAAGTTGTCTAGGTGATTTTCAAATACATGAGGATTACTCGCGGTACTGGATTATTACTTGGTTTATACATATACACACATGTGTACTGCTTGATAATGACTTGAAACTGGTGTTTGAGTATGAGGAGGTATGCAAACTATTTGTTGCTACTGTTTACTTTATCTGTATTGTTCTATGCATTATTCTCGCTCATGCCAATTGAGTATAGGTGGATTGTTGAACAAGTCTATGTTAAAGCGGCAGTGGCTATTGTTATAGGAGTAGTCTTCATAGAGTACATTGCAGGATTGATCAAGGAGCAAGCTAAGAGAATAGGTTCGCAGGCGCTACTCGTGAGAAATATATTCCTAATATTTGGATACATTATAATGGGAGTAGTTGTTGCAGCAATACTCGGTGTCTCGGGTGAGTCGATTCTCGCTAGTGCTACGTTCTCAGGCTTGATCATCGGTCTAGGCATGCAGCCTGTGCTAGCCAACTTCTTCGCGGGAATTATAATCCTTGGAACGGGGTTTCTAAAGCCAGGTAGAAAGGTGAAATTAGCTGGTACATCAGTACCAATCAACCCTGTAACTTTCCCAGCGTATAAAGCATTCAGCCGGGACATATTTATTCCAACAGTTAGGGGTACAATAGTTGAAATTGGATTTATGTATACGAAAATACTCCTCGAGACGGGCGAGTTGATAAAGATCGCTAATTCAATGATATTTAGCGGTGCAGTAGTATTCGAGGAGGAGGAGAGTATTGAGCCGCCGAGAATACAGGTTAGATACGAGTTTCCAATAGAATATGAACCTGGCTTGGTACTAACTAGGGTAAGGGATGCGTTATCTAGTATACAAGCGGACTTTGAAGTATTCGTGGAGGAGCAGAGTGATAAAAACTACTACATTATACTAGTTGTGGGAGGCGTACCACACGGGGTAAAAGTACGCGAGTTTAGAAGCAGAATCCTTGAAGAAATAATAAAAGTACACAGAGAGCTCTCAGCAGGGAATCGGGGGCAATGAGTGTTTCCAGTGTGCAAAACCACATACACTAATTACATACCTTGAAGCTATTGGATCATGTTTATAAATTTGTAGTTTGAAACCCGCTGGGAAGGATGAGTGTGGGGGTAAAAAATAGTTAAAAATCCCTACTTTAAACCAGCAAATGGTTTAGCGGCTCTCTCTAGGTATTTTCTGACTTTTGCTACTAGCTCTGCTGGTGCTTTGCCCTCCTCGTAGCAGAACCACCAGTCGTAGCACTTGAACATCTTTAGTCTCTCCTGTGCCTCCTGTACCGTCTTCGCTGGTGGAACTATTAATGCATCGCCAATTAACCCATTGTTTGGCCAATTAGCTGGTAGTGCTCTCTTATACTCTGTGTTTATTTGTAGAGTGACTAGTAGTCTCAGTATTTCATCTATGTTTCTACCTGACTCTTGTGGGTAGTATAGTATTGCTCTAACAACTCCATCGGGGTCTACTATTATAACTGCCCTCACAGTGTGTGTGGCGCTTTGCGCGTGTAGGAAGCCGAGTTTCCTAGATACCTCTCCATTGGGGTCTGCTACTATTGGGAATGGTATTTCAACTCCCAGCTTCTCCTTGATCCACTCAATCCACTTAATGTGTGAGAAGACAGTGTCAACACTAAGACCCAGTAATTCAGCATTCAACTCCTTGAATTCATTATACCTCAATGCGAATCCAATAAACTCAGTTGTGCAAACTGGTGTGAAGTCTGCTGGATGGCTGAATAATACAAGCCACTTTCCCTTGTAGTCGTCTGGTAGTTTCTTCACTCCATGAGTTGTCTCAACTACCATCTCCGGGAATTTTTCTCCTATTAGGGGTATCATGCCCGGCATTTTATACACCTCGATTTTTGCTTAATATATTTAGGGGTTTATAAATTTTTCCAACAATAGATATGATCCGATATTATTATTTCACTTATTAAACTTATATTTAATAATCCATAATGAAGCCCCAGTGAAAATTTACCTTGATATTTACCTCGGGAAAACTATTTAAAGTAATGTGGTATACTTGATCTCTGTAGCGAGTGAAGAGAATGGTTGAAGTGATAAGATTGTCCAGTAGTGTAGTGCCAAGTACTCAGGAATCTAGTGGAGGGGAGTTGGGTTTCTTTATTCAATTTAATGGGCAAGTTAGAGACCCTATTTACGGCTACATAGACTACACTAAGGAACTAGAAGGAGTAGTTATGGATTCATGGGTTCTCCAGAGGCTTAGGTATATTTATCAACTACAAACAGCGCACTTTGTATATCCAGGTGCTACACACTCTAGGTTCTCCCACTCAGTTGGCGTTATGTACTCTTCATTCAAGTACTCTTCGTTTATCCTCAGGTCTATTCAATACTCTAATCTACCAAGCGACGTTTTAAGTAGTGTTAGGAGTAGGCAGAGGGAGATTATAACCGCTGCTCGGCTACTTGGTCTACTCCATGATATAGGTCATGGCCCATTTAGCCATGCATTTGATAAATATGTTTATAGAACACGTAGATTTCTAGGTTTTAGAGTTGGAAACCACGAGGTTGTAAGCTACCTAATATATAGAGACTACTTGAGGGATTTAATTGAGAAGGCTTTACTTGAGAATAAGGATACTCTAGGTCTTGACCCAGAGTACTTATTGAGCCTACTAGATAGTGGTTTAAAGCCTCCGAGGGTTATGTATGATTATACTGATCTAGTCTCAAAGGGCTTACTGTCAAGTAGCGACTTCTACAGTGGGGGATCAGGGTTTGACAAAGTAGTGAGAATGATTGTTAGAGACTATATATATACAAGCGACATAATGGACTACTTGAAGAGAGATAGCTACTTTACTGGTGTCCCCGTTGGGCAAATAAATGACGACTGGATTGTTAGGAACTCCTTCATTATATATAGAGGCTCAGAGCCGACAATAGCTATCTCCATGAAAGCCCTTGACGAGGTGTCGAGGTTATTTGACGCTAGGAGGATTATGTATAAGTATGTATACCTACACCCCGTTAACGTTGCATTTATAGAGACTATTGGATCACTACTAGACTGCGTGAAGTCCACTATAGTAAACCACTTGGATAAAATGCTCATGGATAAAGGGGACTTAAGCGAGTACATTGCTCTAACCGACCACTCTATATACGCTAAACTACAGGAGTTGTTGTTGAAGAATCCATCTGAGTACGAGTGTGAAGATAAAGCATTTGCTAGGAAAGCACTTGAGAGCTTATTCTACAATAGGAAGCCAGTGTGGAAGTTAATTACAAGGTTTACATACGATCTCGAGGAGGCTAAAGTATTGTTCGGAGAGATCGGCGCCGATGTATATAGTGCTATTAAGAAGCGTATTAGAGAGGAGTTGGTGTCAAGGTACTCGGCTAAGGGGGTTAGTGAGAGGGATATCGAGATCATGGTTGATAAAATAGATGTCTTTCCAACTGCGGGTGGAGAGTTGTTTAATAGAATAGAGATTGTGGATGTTAAAGACGGGAAGGTAATACCCCATGCCTCGAAGACTTTTGAGGAGTTTGCGAGGGATTATGGTCTTAAATCAGAGGCGTTGATCTCACTGTACATTAGTAGAGATAAATACAAGGCGTTGGAGGGAGGGGATATTGAGAACATAATAGCGATTGCTAAGTCTATTATTGACAACTCTATTATGGGTAGGAAGAGGGAGGCTCCAGAGACTAGTTAGTGTAAGTGATTATCATTGAATGACTTCTCTGGATTAATGCAAGTGGTTGTCCAGTTAATTATAATCATAGTTATGGCTATTCTAGGAGCCCGATCATATGCGAGGTCAACTCGCGGTGTTGAAGCCCTCAAGAGGGCTATTAAGGACTTCAATATAGAGCGGGGTAAAGTAGAGTTTCCAGATAGATTACTGCTGGAGAAAGGGTTTATTGTAGTAAATGCCCCATTAGAGCAGGAAATACTGAGAGTAGCTAGGGTTAAGTGGATTGGTTTAAAAAACACTGTTGAGACCCGGGAGGTTTTATATAGTGAGGTATGCTCTACTCCACCAGTAGTTGTTAAAACAGGTACTTCAATTAATGCAGTACTCCCCGGGTTGAGGGTGGTTAAGGGTAGGTATAGTGGTGTCTTGATATCCTGTATTGACACTAGAGTACCCGGTGTCTCTGCATGGGCTCATGCACTATATGGTGAGGGCAGTGTTGATGCTGAGTTATCAATCGGCAGGGGATTGGTTAAAACTAGTATTAAGTGGCATAGAGTTACCCCACAGGGGGGTTACCCGGCTAAGCCAATAGGTGAGAGAGTAAGAGTGGATGTCTGCACGGTCTTCGCGAAGAAGAGAGCTTGCTTTAAGTACATTGAGTTGGCGAAACCAGGTGTTTACAGAGATAGTGAGAAGTACCCGGAGGCAACTGTATTGATACTAATGCACAAGAGTGGTAGGGGTGTTGATAAATTATTGAAGTACATTACTAGGGATCTACCGAGGGTATTTATTGCTTATAATCCCTCCTTAGAGATAGTTGTTTCAAGGGGTTTTAGGAGAGCTAAGTTTAAAGGAGTATCAATGTAGGTGATCGAGGCTTGTCTATATTGAGTCCCGAGTACTTAGCTATAGGATTTATACTGAGTATTTCCCCTATTAGTGAAGTTAGAGGGGCTATTCCATACGTATTATTGGCTTTCAGCGATGGATACTCGAGAGTAGTGGGCTTGATAGTATCTATTATTGGCAATCTAATAGTACCCCTAATAGCATATCCACTACTGGATTTACTCAAATACGTAATCCAATCGAGGCGCACTCCACGATTCATTAAGCACTTCTATAATTGGATAATTAGTCTCGGTAAGAGGAAGTCTCTGAGTCTACGTAGAGGTAGCTATATTGCACTCGCTTTATTCGTAGGGGTCCCACTACCAACAACTGGTGCTTGGACAGGCACACTCGTAGCTTACATCCTAGGCCTCGAGAGGAAGAAGTCGATACTAGCGATAGAGGCTGGAGTATTAATAGCGTCAATTATAGTATTGGTGGTTGCATACACTGGTATAGAGTTGTTAACGAGGTTGTTCCTCGCCTAATTTCCGCTAACCCATATAAAATCCCCTGGATTTATTCCTAATCCACTAGCGTTTAAACAGAGACTCGTTGGTAGGGGGTATGAAGGTGTTTTGAGAGTTGAGGACTCAGAGTGGTGTCTACAGTATTGATTCATATAGGGAGAGGATTATTAATGGACCCGTAGGGAGGACTCTATTTTGGCTTGGATTGCCTTTGATGGTTGTTCAATTGATTAATATATCCTATAATCTCGCTGATACTTATTGGCTAAGCCTATATAGTCCAATAGCGTATGCGTCTCCAAGGCAGATCTGGCCTTTCTTCATGTTTTTAAATGCAATTTCACATGCTCTTAGTGCTGCAAACCTTGCATTGATTAGCCAGTATGTTGGCGCTAGAAGCTATGATCACGCGAAGAGGATAGTCTCATACTATGTATCAACACTAATCATATTGAACGCGTTCATAGCACTAGTTTTCCTACTGTTAGGACCCATCGTATTCAAGTATGTTATGGCGGTGCCACAAGAACTTTACGACTATGTTTTAACATATGCTAGAATAATCTCTCTAGACCTATTATTATCGGGGCTTTACATCGGCTACTCTACAATATTCCAAGCTATTGGAGACACTAGAACCCCTTCGAGAGCTGGAGTAATATCTGCAGTAATGAACATTATACTAGACCCAATCTTCATTTTCGGTGTGAGGTTAGGGGATAACTACATTATACCGGAAATGGGTGTAACTGGAGCTGCATGGGCAACTGTACTATCTAGGCTTGCTGGTTTTACAGCTGTATACACTGTTCTCAGGGAGAGGTATCCATTTCTAATCGCAATGTTCACGGTGAGAGTTGATCGCAGCTGGCTCTATAATAGCTTCAAGATAGGTGCTCCAGTATCACTCGTGATGATGAGCAACAGCCTCGCATTCATGTTCCAGAATAGATTGATAAACTACTTTGGTGCATACGTAGTTGCAGCCGCTGCAATAGGGTTTGTCTTAATGGATCTAGCTGACGCAGCCCTCTGGGGTTTTACAAGCTCTGTTGCAACAATGGTTGGACAAGCTATAGGCGCTGGATTGGAGAGTAGAGCCCGTAGTGTTGCCAAGGAGTCTGCACTATACATTGGACTGTCTTCGTTTATAGGGTCGGTAATAGTCTACTACACTAGGGGCTTCTTCATCGACTTATTCACAGACCTACGAGTAGTGTATAGTGAGGCTGATTCATTCGTCCAGTTCTTTGCGCCAACACTAGCATTCTTCGCTGTCTTCTTCGTTGGGATGTCTATTGGGAGGGGCTCTGGGCACACACTATACCCAACAATAATAGGCTTCATTAGGCTCTGGGGGGTTAGACTTGGACTAGGATACCTACTCGCAGTATTCATGGGTTTTGGCACTATTGGTGTTTGGCTAGCGATGTCGCTTAGCAACCTATTCTCAGGGTTGGCAATGATCCCGTGGATACTGAAGGGTAGTTGGACAAGGGGTGTTATTGAGAGGAGAACACTCTAGTTCAGTAACCCACCATTTCATCACGCATCGGTCTCAAAGGTCTTCATCACAATACCCACTAGGATAAAACAATCACATCCTCCCTAATAACTTAGTAGTCAAGTAGTATTAAAGGCAGAGCTAAGCCATTGGGGAAACACCCTGGGTTCTCTACGTTGTTGTATACGTGTGGTGAGACCCCTATACCACCAAAACCTATATGAAAATCCAAGATCCTCGGGGATATACATAGGCCATTACCACGGGCAATTTTGATCAGTAGTCCCATGATCACCGAGTACAATATTAAGAAATCCAGGTAAAAGATCTAGTTTAGAATCTGATACAAAGAATTGAAGGTTAATTAAGTGTTACCGGGGATTGTGGAAAATGGTGTCGGGTATGCCCAGGGTTGTCGTGGGTTCAGATGACTTATACCCATGTGCAAGGGAGGCTGTTGAGTACCTTAAGAAGAAAGGGTTTGAGGTATTGACTGAGGGTGCATTGAAGACTGGGAGGTTGGAGCCCTGGCCTATTGTAGCACACGAGGTTGCACTATATGTCTCAAGGGGCTTAGTGGACTTCGGTGTACTAGTATGCTACACGGGTACTGGTGTATCCATTGTTGCAAACAAGTTGCCTGGTGTTAGAGCAGCACTATGCAATGACCCCGAGACAGCTCGCGGGGCTAGACTCTGGAATGATGCAAACATATTGGCGATGAGTGGTAGACTAGTAACCGAGATACTAGCAAGAGAAATAATAGATGCATGGCTATCAATAAAACAACCAGACCCAAGCGAGCAGGAGAACATTGCTAAACTAAGGGAAATAGATGAAAAATACAGGTTGAGACTATAATATTTATATACCCTATCTATACATAGATAAAGTTGGGTGTAGAACTTGAAGACACGCATGCGTGGAATAGAGCCAATAATAGCAGTAGTAATACTAGTAGCAGTGACACTAGTAATAGCAATAGGAGTAATAGGCTGGATCATGGGATGGTGGGGGACATTCGGGGCAACAGAATCACTACAATTCTACCCAGACAGCTACATAGATGTCGCAAAAAATCAATTACTCCTCCACCTAAAGAACACAGGATCAGCCTCAGCAGTAATATACAAGATAGAGATATCGGGAGTTGAAACACTAACTGATACGGCTGACTTTAAAGGTGGTACAGTAAAAGATGGCACTGTGGGACCAGGTACTGAGGACATTCTAACAATATCAATATCACAAGGGAAATACACCGCTGGTGCAAACTATCTAGTCAAGATCTATACTAGGGCTGGCAACGTCTACTCGGTAACAGTCCAGGCTAAGTGAGGAGTATAGGAATTGAAAAATACTTTTACCCATTTTTTCCCCTAACTCTCGTTTTATTAGTTTTCTTCATAGTATCTGGAACACTGTTCTCGGAAACTTCTAATCTACCACGGTATAGGGATGAGAAGTACTACATTGAGTGTGGCTTATCCTACATTATTAATTCTACTCCACCCATGAATTGCAATTTTGAGCATCCTCCATTCGCTAAGTACTTTATTGGCTTCTTCAGCGTGTTTAATGTTGCTCGATTAGCATACTTAATTCTGGGTATTGCCTCCGGGCTTATGCTGTATTTATTAGTCAGGGATTTGATCACCACTGGTAAAGACCACCTCCTCGGACTCGTGGTCTCCGCACTTTTCTTATTCGACACGATTGTGTTTAACACCTATAGATTCCTCCTCTTGGACCCCCTCGCCGTTTTCCTCTCTTTGGTCTCAATTTACTTTTTCCAACACGGTCATAAGTGGGCTTCTGCCGTGATTGGTGGATTGGCTGTAGCATCTAAGTTTAGTGTCGCACCCATAGTTGCTGGGCTGTGGCTTTTACTACTCTTCAATGGTAAGAGGTTTAAAGATTCGCTTGCCTACTTAGCTTTGGCTTTCACTACCTACCTCTCTACTTTTATCATGAACCTGAGGCTTGGCTTGGATGGTATAATTAGACACCACGTCGAGATGTTTAAATATACGTCTTGGAGGCATGGTTTTTCACCAGGCATTGCTGTACTGGGTTTTATGAAGCTTATTGCAAGGGTTGAGGCTTGGAGGTATCCTGGTGAATTCACAATTTACATCTCTACGAGTGACTCTATGGTTGGATTGGTCAATGAGACTTATACGCCTGTTAATAAGTGGTATTTGGTTGTATATACTGGTGGTGGGTCTCCATTATGGTATACTCTACTACCTGGCTTGATCTACGCCACCTACCTTGTTTTAACCAGTAAGGGGTCTAGGGGTTTGATTCTGAGTGTATTTCTATCATGGCTCTCACTACTCAATGTTCTCGCTGGCCCAATAGACTGGTACTATGTGTATACACTTCCATTCCTCTACATGACGCTAGTAATACTAATTCAGCAAATTACACCTAGACACTACAAGTGGATACTACTATTACTCACAGCTATCCACATAGCTTCATTCACTCTCACTACTCTAGGGTTAATACCGTTTAGAGTAGTGTTTGTGACTTAACCCGTGAACCAGTAAAAAAAGTATGAGTGTATTTTAAATGGATTTTTATTTAGATGCTTCGAAGACTCAGAGTTGGTTTTTATATTCTATTTTTTTTAACACCCCATATTCTAACTTTTACCTCTCTACTCGTGTATTCTTGGAGCAGTCCTAGTAGTTTTTCCGGCTCCGAGATCTCGTGCTCTACTCCCTTGATTACTCCACACCATGCCACTATGTTTCCACCTGGGTCTAGGAGTATTGATACATTTATTTCTCCATTACTCCTCAGTGTTGCAACTACATACGTGTACTCTTTAATTCTACTAGATGAGCCTGTGAAGAATGCTAATAGGTCTTTAATACTCCAATTCGGCTTAAGTTCTATTGAAGCTACTAGTGGTGCTTTAATTAGCTTCATCGCTAGGTTTACTGGTTCTAGCGCCTCCTCGGGTGAAACCACTGGCTTAGCCTTGGGTGGTGTTACCACTGTTGGCGTCGGAGTTGGAGCTGTTGGTTTAACCTCACGTGTCCCAATGGGTGGTGTAGGTGTTGGTTTCGCTACCTCAGCCTCCCTCAATACTGGTTTTGGAAGTGTTGGTGGTGGGGGCGGTGTTGGTGGTGCAACACTAATTACTGGTGGTAGGTATGTTACTATACTAAGTATACTTGCAGGTGGCTCCCTTATATAGTATTGTAGTATTGCCAGTAGTAGCTCTAGGAACTTTTGGCATCTATCAGTTCTCCCCGTGCATGTTCTCGTTGCATTGACAATAGTCTCTTTGTCTTGCTTCACACTGAAGGTTATAGTGAAGTTGAATGATGCACTGCGTCCAGATACTATTAAATCCCCGTCTTTAACACTAGCTCTTGTTGGTATAGTAATGTACTCGCTGATCTTCCTCATGAAACCTGGGTAAGACCACTTAACAACATATGCTTCATCCCGCTTCTCGGTTACGTCAATACTGTAGGTTACCATTAAGTACTCGTCTTTCCTCGAGTAACTAGGGATATTGTTTAGGAAGAAGCCAAAGTAGTATATTAATTTACCAACAGTCTCAGCGGGCAACCTGGTCTTCAACTGGGAGGTGTAAGTAGTGGACAACTGTACAACCCCCAATTTAATTGATAAATCTCAATACCATTATAAATATCTTAATACCATTATAAATACTTATCTAAACTATACATGGATTAGAAATATGTGGGTGCAATACATAGTGATTCTAGTACATTATAAAATAACTACTCCTCCTTCCTCCCCTTTCTCCTAGCTTTCTCCCTCTCAGTTGACTCTACTTCGTAAACCCTTACGCCTACATCTAGTAGTTTTCTAAACGCGTGCTCTAGGTATCTAACGTGTGCTCCCTTCTGCCCCACGAATGGTGCATATCCCTCACTCTCTACTTTGACAGCTAGGTTTGGTCCTGCGAAGTCTACGTCTACTATGTGCTTGTATATCCAGCTAACTGGGTGTATTGCCCTTATAAATGGCTTAAAGTCTAGTGTTAACTCAACAGCCCTCAGCTTCATCTCCAAGTCTTTCTCCATGTTGTTTATTCTCTCGCCACCCTTGCCAATTAATCTACCCTGATAACCCTCTTTAGCTATTAGCAATGCATCTGGGGAGTGCTCGGTTGAAACACCATACTTCTTCTTCAAGTCAACGAGATTCAACACTGTAACTAAGTCAGCGTCTGGAGCGTGTATTCTAGCGGTAGCTAAAACCTGCCTCTCGGTTTCATCCAGCGGCCTACTCCTCATCTTTGTCTCTAGTAGTAGTTTAATACCCCTCCTAGCACCAGGCCTCACGATATCCTTTAAACCAAGATCTACAACTCTCGCACTCTCCTCACCGAGGAGGAGCTCCCTGATCATTGAGGCAGAGTCCTTACTCCCAATACTCCTCTGGAAAACAGGGTCTCCTGCAATAATCAACCTACTATTCCTACCCATCCTCGTTACAACCTCAATAGCGCTCTCAACTGGTAGATTTTGAGCATCATCAATGAAGACTATTGAGTCATCGAATGTCCTACCCTTCAAGTAGTGTGAGTCTGCAAACACTATTAGGCCCTTCGAGGCCAACTCACTAATTCTAGAAGCCTCGATCACGCTAGATGCAACGTCCTCGACATATGAGAAGACCATTCTATA
>JAJHRV010000144.1 GCA_020833525.1 Thermosphaera sp. | reverse complement strand
TTCAACGCTATATAGTAGTGCCAAGCACTCCTCTTTAGAGAAGAGACTTTCTCACCTCGAAGTATACTGGATAGTGCTTTAGATCTCCTCACATACTTCTTAGCCCCCTTATCATCAAACTCTAATAGAGAAGACAATACTACTGCATGCAGGTCTTCAATTTCATTGAGTCTACTAGCTATTAATCGATCCACTTTCTCGACTTCCCCGAAATTATACTCTCCAGACTCGAAAACACTGGAGTTTAATAGTTGCCTTAAATAATCAATATTCGCCTGCAAACCACCCACTACTACTTCATTTAGAGCTCTCTTAATCCTTGCGAGACAAGTCTTCCTATCTACACTCCAAGCAATAATCTTCGCGACAAGCTCCCTTGGGGTTGAAGTTAAGCCCTCATATAGTTCCGACTCAACCCATACACCAGGGCCTCCTGGCTCCATGTAGTACTCAACTCTACCATTAGACTTCTCGCCGGTAATTGGGTTCTCAGCGTATATATTTGATTGAATTGCACATCCATCCACCGATACCTCCTCCTGCTTTAAACTAGTAACTCTGTAAAATGCGATCTCTAATTGCCTCCTTACGATATCCTTCTTCAAGATCACTTCACTGACAGAGTGTTCTGGTGATAGACCAGGGTTTAATTCAACAAAATACACTCTATCAGCTCTTGGGTCATACAGGAACTCTACAACACCAGTGTTTTCATATCGTAGACTCTGTGCCAATTGAACTGCATAGTCTAGTATCATCTTTCTTGTTTCGCTCTTCAATGAAGGTGAAAGTGCTTCAATAAGCAACCTACGGAATCTAGGTGATATAAGGCACTCCCGATCATAAAAATGAATAACTTTCTCCCTATCACTGATTACCTGCACCTCTATGTGTTTAGCACTAGTAATGAATGGCTCAACATAGATTCTTGGGTCTTTGAAAAACTTGGATGCAATAGACTTTGAATACTCATACTTATCTTCAACCTCTCCCTCACTATACACGACTCTAACTCCAATACCCCACTTACCAGCAACAGGCTTTAGAATCAATGGATATCCATAGTCACTGGCAAACTCAATAACATCCTCTGGTTTCTCAACAACAAGCCATGGGAGTGTAGGTATACCGATCTTCTCAGCGTAAGTCTTCAAAGCTATTTTATCCCTTGAAACCGACACCATTGATTGAGGTGGACCAATAAATACAAGACCACTACGTATAATTTTCTCAACGTACTCGGATTCATTCAATAATACACCATACCCTGGGTGAACACCGTCGGCTCCGAGTTGTTGGGCAGCATAGATTACTTCATCAACGTCTTCATAACTGTGGATTTCAAAATCTTCGACAACGTACTTCCTATGAAGAGAATCTCTATCTGTATGCGTATAGACCCCTAGAGGTGTAAATCCATTCTCTATTAATGTCCTTGCAATTCTAATTGCAACTTCTCCACCATTAGCTATTAACACTCTATATACCATCACCAAACCCCGCTAAACTAAACCCTTTAAAGTTAGATAGAGTGCGTAAATCTAAGACTATTATACTCTTAAGTGTAAAAATAGTTTATAATAGAAAATGATAGAGGTTTTTACTGCCGCCCACTACCCTCAAGAATCTCCACTAGTTTAACGTAGACACTAATAGCCTTGTATAGATCCTCAAGCACTATATATTCATTTGGTTGGTGAGCCAACCCTATGACGCCTGGACCGTATGCAACGGCTTCAACACCCTTCTCTGAGTAATACCTGAGATCTAAACCCCCCGTACAGATAACTGGCTTAGGTTCAACGCGAATAGCCTTAACGGCCGCCTCCCTGATCGATTGGACAATAACCGATGACTCTGGGGTATACGCTGGATTAGATGCCTCCAATACCTCAACAACACTCTCAATACCAGTCTCACTCGTAATTCTAGATGCTAAATCTCTAACTTCCCTAACTACTTCATCAGCCCTCTCCTCCACTATAAGCCTCCTATCAATACTAAACCCAGAGACTCCTGGAACAATGTTCACAGCGCCTGGAGATATTAATACTCCACCAGGGTTCACCGTGGGCTTAGCGGCTAATGGGTCCTCGTAGTTAAAAACACTCTTCTTTACATCTAGGAGCTTTCTATACTCCCCTATGAATCTACTCGCATAAACCAGCATTTTTTCAAATGCATTGTCTCCAAGCCATGGAGCAGACCCATGTGCTTGCTTCCCGAAAACCTTTATAATAAACCATGCAACGCCTCTATGTCCATTATAGACTCTCTTAAGACCAGATGGCTCTGCGATAACAACCCAATTTGGTCTACTACCAAGCTCTCTCACTAGGTAACCCGTACCAGCTAAACCACCAATTTCTTCATCGGGAACCAATACACCCTCAAGCACTAGACTAGGCTCTTTCTCAGCATAGTAAATCAGTGTCGATAGGAAGGCAGCTATACCACCCTTCATATCAGTAGAGCCCCTTCCATAAACTCTCCCCTCGGTAATTATTGGGTCAAATGGATCGCTCCTCCAT
>JAJHRV010000143.1 GCA_020833525.1 Thermosphaera sp. | reverse complement strand
AAGGGGCTTCAGGGAGCCAGTATCTCAAAAGAGTCTGCCCAAGGCTATGCTGCAATAGGGTCTGGACTTGCTGGAGTAGAGTGTTTTAGAGAAGTATTACTCCAAATGGAGGTCAATGGTTCGTGTGGTACGAGTGTTGACTATATAATACATCCGAGGGCCCTTGGCTTTAAAGAGAGAATTAGGAAAGCATACGTGGAGAGTGTGTATAGTCCAAGATTATGTGGATATTCACTACTGTGATTCAGGGATGTTTACTAACTGGTATATAACAACTACGCTGTAGACTACTCCACTATATTCTCTCCCGAAGAGTGTGAAGCTGGTTTTCAATTGTTCACCTGTTTTAGGATCTATGAATGGCTCCATGATTACTCTAAATGGTGCTAAGTACGAATCATTCTTAAATGGCCTCTCGGACAGCCAAATAGTCTCCGTTGGTGTTATCTGTAGACTAATATTTAGCTTTAACTGTGTCCTTATGTTCTCCGCTATGTCGAAGCTCAATAATTGCTCTCTACCAGTAAACCAGACAAATTGACCTTTCTTACCCATGGATTCAGCCCAGTATAGTGTTGCATCAACAATGATCTTGTATATTATAGGGGTAGCATTGTAATCATCGAGTTTTGGTGCAATAACCCCTCCTTCGAATAAATTATAGACTCTAAAGAATTTCTCCGTGTCTACACAGCTTATGTTTAATCCAAGGGATCTCAAGTATGGTACTTGCCCATTGCCAATTCTAATCATCCAAATACTCTTAGGCCAGTCAACAAGGCCCGGCAACCCTCTTCCAAGGAATAATGGGACTATGTATACAGTCTCGTTTGATTCACTAACAATTACACCATCAATTACCATAATGTATGTTTCATTGGGCTTTGCACTCAATAACTTAGCTAGTTTCGCAGCATTCTCCGTACTACTAGATGTTAGTAATAGTCCAATTATACCAATCTGTGTTTCATTTATAGTGCTTCCATCAGCAGCTGATATTCTACCACCCGCTACGCTAATTCCATATCCATAGTCCCACCAAGATATAACGAGACTACCTGGCGGAACATCGTTTCTCAGTGTTTCAACTGTCTTCTTCCAACTATCTGAGTAGAGTGAAAGATCTGAAACCCCGGCTCTCAGTGTGTACACTATGTTTGAATTCAATCTATATTCACTGTATGCAAACCAAGCGGAGTTCAATACCACGGCTAAAATGAATACTACCGCTAGTAATCTACTCCACCCAGGCGACCCGCGGGGCACCCTAGCTGTTTTAGTGCTACTAGCTCTCGATTTAATAAATGGGTAAACGTATTTCTCCAGTATCCTTGCAGTTGCTACAGATATTGGAAATATTCCAAAATAAGAGGCTGCGCCAATCATGTACACAGCGTTTAAATACGAGTAAAATGCTATTGCAAAAGCTATTCCTACATATAGCTCCTCGGGCTCTGCTTTAAACACTACTTCTAGTCTTCCACCACGACCACGCCTACGTATTTGCTGAGGCCACGCCTCGAACACCATTACTATTAAGCCAATTATAGCGAGGAATAGTGCGGATGGAATAACCAGTATTGGTATTATTGCCAAGTATGATTGTTGATCGCTGAGAGGCTGCGGTAGATCATAGCTCCTGATAACACCCCATTTATTCAACATATTTATAAAAGTCCCCGTACTCGCGAGAGCTGGTTGGTGCTCTGCAATACTCTCAACGAGGGATGTAACCTGGACAACTCTTAATCCTAGAGCCCAGGCTAGTCTACCCCCAATAGGCAAAATCCCCGTGTAGGTTAACAATGCACCAATTATTAGAATGAGTACTAGTATAGCTATATAGAGGCCTCTATTTAGCAGTGGCTTCTTCAGTCCAATACTCCTATACCCCCTTGACAAGTAGTAGTAGGCGAGGGGTATAGTTGAGGCGACTAGCAGTATTAGTGCAATGCTCTTTAGGCTCAACGGGTATAAGCCGAGTGTGTGGAGGTTTGTTGGTGATGGTGCTTCAAACACTATGGCGAGTAGTACCACTAGTAGATTTGTTAAAGCAAGCTCCCTCGAGAATGATTCACCCAGAATTATTGGAGATAATAATGCAAATACAACTATCGTCCCAAGAATAAATACATATCCACCCCACAACCAACCAATGAGGGCTAGTGAGAGTGATGCTGGAACAATGTACTTTAAGCATACTCTACCCGTTGAGCTAATTGCCTTCATTGACTTTGCATAGAAGTATATGAAGAGGAATACAAATACCGATGCAGCTCCCTCTTTCTCAACGTATCCAATTACAGTCCTTTCAATAGCCGCTGGTAGTATTGCAAAGAAGAATGATGCTACAATACCCGCTGTCCTACTATTAAATACTTCTCTAGCCGCGTAGTAAGCCACCACGGTTGCAACTATAGCGAATAATATTGGCTGCAGTGTAGCCCACTGCTCTAGGCTTAACCCAGTGTATTTAACCAAGTGATATGTAGTGCCAATCCATAGTGGGAAGAATGGGTAGCTAGTTAGTGTA
>JAJHRV010000142.1 GCA_020833525.1 Thermosphaera sp. | reverse complement strand
ATAAGCTTTGACACAGCCATGGCTACTTTTACAGCCTCATCTATCACTGCACTGCACTCGGGGCTATCAGGCCTCTTACAGTGGTAGATCCAGCTCCACACCCCCTCAATATCAAGCCTAAATCTCGCCGCTATAACTGACGGTAGGCTATTGTGGTCTCCGTGTCCAATTAGGATCACTCTTGAGTGATCACCAGATGTAGTGAACTCCTTCATCAATCTACTTGTTCCACCAGTTAATGCAATTAAAATCGGGAGATTACCCCTATGTTTATCTCCTATTCTTCTCGCTTCATCCAGTGTTGCAATAATAGGAGTGAACTCTAAAGATACATTCGTCTTGCCAAAGTGTTTTTTGAATATATCGTAGATGTGCTTGTAGTAGCTTTCTCCATGGATTCCCGAGGCGAAGCTGGCAACTATGGGCTTCAAGATCTACACCCATTTATATAGTAAGGGGCTACTAGTTATTAAGCAACTCCTACTTCAATACAATGCCGATTCAACGCCTAGATCTTATCCTCACAGCGTAGAGCACGACCATAATTACTACGAGTATGATGAATACTACAATACTTTCTCCCAGGAATGAGGATCCCTTACCCACACTACTTGATAACCCAGCTTGACTACTTGGAGTCTGAGTGTATCTAACCTGGGGTAGCCCTGTCGATTGGATACTAGTCTGCCACGTATAGCTCTCTGTAATTAATTGACTACTTTGAGTACTGGTTGTCTCGGTGGAAGTATGTGTTTCTGTCTCTGTAGTTGTATAGTTCTCTTTAGAGGTATAATAAGACGGAGCACCCGTCCCAGAGGTTTTATTTCCAGTGTTTTCCTCGGTCTGCGTCCAAGTAGAGGTAACCCACTGCGTTGTGCTCTGCGTGGGTTGCCGACCCATCGTCGTAGTACTTGCTGTGTCGGCGGGTGGCGTACTCGTCGCTTGCCACGTTGTCTGAGTGTTTGTGGGTGTGTACTGTATTGGCTCGCGCCAGGGTATATTATAGTAGTATAGATACCAGTAGTCGCTGGAATCGCTTTGATTCCATACTCTCGTAGCTACTAGGAGTTTATCTCTATGGGACTCAATGAAGCCAGTTATATTCATCACTGGGTTTAGACTTAACAGTGTAACGACCTCCTCTTGCTCTAAGTCTATATTGTAAATTATTAATTGAAGCTCTATAGTTGATTCTCCATTCTTTACTCCAGTGTATTGCTTGAGTACGTAGATGTATTCGCCTGAAGATGCTAGGTCTAGGCAGCCACTACAATCTACTTCCTTTACGACTACTCCACTAGGGCTTAATTTATATAAGTGCTCTTCATCAACTAGGTATCCGTAGCCATTATAGCTAAATACGATTTTGCTAGCTGTAAAGCTTGTTGTGTTTTCGAGTTGAAGCACTGTCTTTTCCTCTAGATTATTATTGAATACGTATACGCGTGTCTGGGAGTTTAAGGGTTTGGCTTTATTATCCTTCACTATATTATAGATCACTAGTCCTGAAACCCATAAATCCCTTGTAGTGGGGTTGATAGTTATAGATATGGGCTTCAATAGAGTCTCGTATTGATAGCTCCTGGTGAAGCTCGCAGTCAACTCCATGCTTGATATACTTCTCCTCTCGATTGTGATCCTCGCATCGCTTAGTTCAGCGTAGCTATAGATCAAGGAGTATAGGTTGTCGCCAAGTACCGAGAGTGAGATGGCTTCATCTCTATATGGGAAGAAATCCGTCTTAACGACATTAATTAATTTTAGTGTGGAGTCGAGGATTAGTATTAGAGCCGTTTTATTTGTTCCAGCAACATGTAGGTTTCCATCAACCTCTACGCAGTCGTATAAGCCAGCTACGCCCAGAGTCTGATCTACCTCGATGCTCTCAACGACAACGCCGCTCGAGAGATCTAATGCATAGATGAAAGTTGTTTGACTCCCATGAAACCGGGTTAAGCCGAGTAAGTACAGTCTGCTTTCCCCAATACAGACACCAGTCATGTAGTCGTATTTATCGAGGCTAGGGTCAAAGACCCTCTCCCAGGCGAGTCTAAGTAGTTCACCGCTACTAGCTCTCAGTGGCTCCCTATCTACAGCCAGGTAATTGAATAGTAGTAGTGATATAATCAACAGTGCCGACATGGTATTCAATGCTCCTTTATATACATTAGAGTCACTCATAAAAACCAACGCTCTAAATAATTAATATTCATGCATCAACCTATTATTTATTAACTCCTTAAAATCAACGCGAATAAACGAATAGTCGAGTGAAAGTATTAGTGTGGTGTGAAGTGAGACTGACCTCCTCCCCGCCCTGAATGGCGAGGGTTCCTGTTAGTGCGGGGAGGTTCGGGGTTACATCCCCTCTTCTCGAGGGTTCAATCCCGGGCCGGGTCTCCAGTCCGTTACCTCTATCCCTTTTGGGACTCGGGTTAATATATGTTTCTCCTAGAGCTTTAGATATGCTATGAGGCATCCACATACATATTAGAATCATCACTAATATAGCTACACATATAAAACAAATCTTTTTATCCA
>JAJHRV010000141.1 GCA_020833525.1 Thermosphaera sp. | reverse complement strand
GTGAAAGCCTATAAACCATCAATAGATGCATTTAAGCGAGCATATAGAATTCTCGGCGTTGAGGCAGGGGAGGTAGTACATGTCTCAGCTTATCCACAATACGACTTGATCCCTGCTAGTAGACTAGGAGCTGGAACCGTGCTGCTTGATAGAGGACTTGGATATAATTGGAGTACTAGAGTTAAATCACTCCACGAGTTATCATTGATTTTATCAAGTAGTATTGATCAGTAAGGACCCCTGAATACATCACTATACCAATCAGTTGAAACCTCCATCATCACCAACTAATTAAATACACACTCTACGCTTTTAACTTAATATCCCACCTTTCACTAGCTTGCTTCAAGACAGGCAGAGTCTCCCTTACCCTGTAGAGGTCGTCTAGATTAATAGAGTATTCCACGTACTTCTCCTCTACACCCATGTCTACTTCTCTATAACCCCATGGGTTGAAAACCCCGCTTCTCCCAGTGAACAACCCACCTGTTTGATTAGCTAGAACAATGAATACCCCGTTTTCATGAGCCCTTGTCGAGGCTACTTTATCCAATACCTCTTCCTTCAACGGACCCTTTACCCAACCAGCCTGTACAACTACAACGTGAGCGCCTGATAGAGCAAGAGTTCTAAATAACTCTGGGAATCTCAAGTCATAGCATATGGCGAAACCCACTTGAACACCATTGAATGAGACGATTTTTCCAGGTTCTCGACCTGGCTCGAAGAAGCTGGACTCTCTATATCCATATGCATCAAACAAGTGCATTTTACTATAGACAGGTAGCACCTCGCCCCTACTTGTAACCAGTACTGAAGTACTCCGAGTTAGTGGTGGTTTATCGGTTCTCTCAATAAAGTGCACTAGTATATTGGAGCCGATCTCCCTCACTAGTTTCACGAATTGAACTAGGTATTTACTCGTAGCTAAGTACTCTGAAGCCTCATAAACTCTTCGAGGATCCTTTAACTCGAGTGGATTCAACATACCATACTCTGGTAGAACCACGAGATCCGCCTCCCTATAGTTCTTCCTCACAAGCCTATAGGATTTATCAGCATTCTCCAATGGGTAAATAGAGTAAGATGCTTGTAAAACACCAACAACAAACTTACTCAAGCCGATAACACCTCATTCTAATAGAAACGAGTTTCAGGTAAAAAAGCAATAATGTTAATCCCTGGGAGACCCGATATTAGCTGGGACTCTGTAGTATTTTGCAAACTTGAAGCCACTTACTCTAAGATCTCTTAGTTTCTCTATGAATTCTCTCACCTCCAATTTATCCATTCTACTACGTGGTACTAGGAAGTCGTATTCCTCCCATGTTAGTGGAATGAAGTCGAGTCCATAAAGCTCTGCTACGTAGCCAACCGCGACACCAACATCTGCCTTCCCTGTTTTAACAGCGTGTGCTACTGCCGTGTGTGTTTTTACCTCGTATGTATAGCCACTAATCAAGGTATTTAATCTGTCGATAGGTATGCTTCGATCCAGCGCTATCTTCTTTAGGTTTATATCTATGTAGACTCTTACTCCACTACCCCTTGTTCTATTAACAATCCTAACGTCCCCCCTGAAGAAATCCTCGAAGCCCTTAATCCCCTTTGGGTTTCCGGGTTTAACAATGAACCCGATTAACCTATCATAACCCCTAATCAATAATGCTCTACCCCTTAACCCATACTTATCTAGAAAAGGCCTATTGTACAAGCCAGTCTCCTCGTCTAGTAGGTGTGTTGGTGCAATGTCTGCTTCTCCACGGGCTACCGCGATCCACCCACCCGTACTTCCAGTATTCAACAGTCTAGACTTGTACACTAGGCCTGTTTTAACAAGCATGTACTCTAGTAGTGGGTCATTACTACCTATAATTGTCAGCCTCCTACTCCTAGCTCTCTCGGTGAATGCATAGAATGGAACAGTAGTGTCCTCCCACACAGTGTCTAATTCCTCGCTTAGCTCTACAAATCCATCACTAAATGCTACACCATAAATACTCCCACTACTCAGTGTAACAGGGTATGCTGTCAACCCCTTCTCAGACTCCACGAGGATTGAAGGAATCAACCACGTCTTACCAACGTGTTTCCTCACTTTAAACGGTAGCTTAACCCAAACTCTCTCCTCAACGTACTTAAGCCCCGTGAGCCTCGCTATAAGGGGTTTTACCACCCTCACAAGAATCATGTAGCATGATAGTGGAAACCCTGGGAGCCCTACTAAAAGTTTACCTCTACTAGTGGCGATCACTGTTGGCTTACCAGGCTTCGACTTTAAGCCATGAACTATTATCTCGCCAACATCCCCGAAAACCCTGTAGACTAGGTCTAATTCACCAGCACTAGTACCACCACTAGTGAAGACTGCATCGTATTGCTCAAGACTCTCTTCAATCACATCCCTCAGTACTTTGTAGTCGTCGGGTAGTACACCCTTATACTCTGCGATAGCACCGAGCTCTCTGAGGAAGCCTTCAATAAGGTATCCATTTACATCATAAACTCTACCTAGTACTAGGGGTTTACCTGGTTCAACTAATTC
>JAJHRV010000047.1 GCA_020833525.1 Thermosphaera sp. | reverse complement strand
AAGATCCTGCGGGAGTGGGGATTGCGAACTATATTATAAGCAAACTTGGATACACGCGTAGTTCTATATGTCGTCATGCAGTTAACTGCTATAGTGGATTCAACTTCATACTAGCAGGGTTTGAGGAAGACGGTATATTTTTTGACTTCCTCGACGAAGCTTTGCCCCGTGAAGTTGAATACTACTTAGTTTTATCTAGGCACTATAGTGAGGCAGGGATCAAGAGCTACACTGTTCACCCAACGGGGAATTTCACTAATGTTGCTCCCGTTGGTGGAAGACCCCGCGAACTAGGATTAGCACATCCGCAAGCGATGTGGTTTCTATTAAGGAGGCTACATATATATGCACGAGAGGTCTATAATAGGGGGGAGTATGAAGTTAGTTATGAGGCAACACATCACGGTCCAACCGGTCTTAATAAACCCATTGTATTTATTGAAATTGGAAGTAGTGTAGGGGAGTGGAGAGATCCCATTAACCATGAAGTAGTAGGTATGGCCATACTAGATCTCCTGTCGAGTCATCCAAATATCCCACCTTGCACAACAGTTATTGGATTTGGCGGTGGGCATTATCCAAGAAAACACACGGAGTTGGCACTAAGTGAGAGCATTTGCTATGGTCACATCGCGTCCAAGCATGTTCTCGACTATCTCGACGAAGAGATCATACATCAGATGATCAATAGAACTGCGGGTAATGTAGAAGAGGTAATTGTGGAAAAGAAGGGAGTGAGACGTGAACTACGCGATCTATTGGAGAAATTTGCAAATGCAAGGGGCTTGAAAACACGATATATATAGTTATCACTCAATGTTTATAATATGATCACGCATCCATCTCTTCCCAATTTTCAACCATACAAGCCTAACCATGAGTTCGCCGGTAACTCCTGGCGCCAGCTCAATCTCCTTAACTAACTCGCCTCCAGGCGGTAGAGCAATGCTCTGCTCGGAGATAGTGTTCATGATTGCCCCCTTTCTCAGCAGGGTTATGATCAATTTATCGGGGCTCGAATCTCCCTTATTGCAGATTCTCAATGAGACTACATTTAAACCCATTCTCCGAGTGTAGTATACTCCGCAAATCTCTAGTATAGGTGCTTTAACCTCATTTCTATAGATCGTTAGGCTTGAGACAATGACGGGTCCTCCCTGCGGGCTCTGTTTGGTTTTTATAGATATGTTTATAGGGTTCGTTACTGTAAAGAAATGTTCTTCAACTAACCCCTGATCGAGATTGATTGAGTAGTGATCACCTGTAGTAGCCACTTCAAGGCTTGCTTTTCTAAGGGAATATGCAATAAGGCGTGCTGTAGCATTGTAACCCGCGTGTAGCTTAGTTGGTATTGTGCACTCGTCTCCACTATCTAGCACTAGGAGGCCTGTACTATGTACATAGTCTGTAGTAGCATCAGTATCTTCAAGTATTACATCGAATAATAGGGACTTTACTCTAAATGGAGATCCTCCCTCATGTTTTATCACTAAGTTAACCCCCTCCTTACCAAGGAATTCAGGTGTATTTAGAATGCTTGTTATGTCGTATGCGAACTTATATATATTCAACTGCTTGTCTTCTAAGTTTAGTGAGGTAGTAGGCTTAAACTGCCTAGTAATATTTATGTCTTCGAGCTTTAGTTTCCAATCCGCGGAGCCTTCTTTAGACTCCACCACGATCTCCAGTAAACCAAGAGCAGCTCGCCTCCCCCTCCTGCAGGTTATATTTAGTGGTAGTTGTAATTTAGAGTGGTTGCTACTCAGCACTTGATCGATGGGTTTAAATAATGTAACAATATCTCCATTACTCTTCATACTTATAGTTGTCTCGATTCCACCTCTAACCATAACTCTCCTCCATTAAACTAATTTCTACCTACAATATTGTAAAGCCCTTTTACATAAATGTCTTTTCTAATCGAGTCTATTTCACTAGCTTACGAGTTATAATGATTGACACTAGGAGTATGTCTAGTATTATCTGTGAAAATACTAGTATTGCAACTACTAAGTCTGATAACGTCCACACCAAGTTGTATGGAGGGAGGTTTTTCTCTGGATATTTCTTCTCCTCCTCTACGCTCACTACCTGGGACTCTGTGAGATTCATATTAATCACTCTGCACACTGTAGGGCGTGGTGTATAGTATACTCTTCCTCCCTCAGTTTCATAGTATGAGAGCACTACATTGCTGTTTAAACTGCTCTTTAAGACTCCTATTAGTATAAAGCAGGTAGTGTTCTCTGGGAATTCAATGATTATACCATTATTGTATGTTAAAGCGGTTGGTGTGTTATTTGAATTAATTGACTCTGAACCCTCGTATAGTACTACTAAAGTTGCTGTCTTATTTACTCCCTTCTCGGTTACTAGTAAATTATATACTTTTCTATTCACAGCCTTTAGTGGGTTTTCACCACTCTTCTCGAGTGTTAAATAAACATATTTATATATAATGCCTCTAGCAGTTCTATTGGTCGTAGTCTCCGTGAAGTGGACGAGGGTGTTTGTAAATGGCTCATAGTATGTGTCGACTCGTGAATAGTAGTATCTATATGCATCTTCAATAGTCTCTACTCTAACTCTATGTATTACATCATATTCAAGCCTTACAATTCCAACAACGTCTCCTGCGATTGTTGGATTAATGGGTTTAATTGTTTTATTCTCAATAGTGATCATTATTGGAGCATCATCCAATTTATTTACCTCGAGTTCTATGACTTGAGAATCAGTAAATCCAAGAGAATTCTTTACGCACTGTGGATTAGTGGTTACACTATTTATTGTAAATAATACTCTTATACTTGAACTAGCATTTGTGTTGTTTACATAGACTTCGGTATCGTAGTATATAGATATAAATAATGAATTAATTGGAGGCGTACACGTAGAGTTTTCAATGTCAATATACTCCTCTATAGCTTCAGGGTTGTTAATATCCAGAGTGAATTCACCTTTATACTTTAAGTATACTTCCCCCACTGGTGCTTCACTCTGTGCAATATATGTAAGTGAACTCATAGTGTAATTTAAGCTCATTAATAGCACCAATATAGAAGCAACAATCGCTTCTACAGTATTCATAGAAAACTCCTCGTTAACATATTAATAAGAATATATTTCTGGTTATTAATCTAAATTAATGAAAACATAGTTATTGGGCTACATGGTGGTAATATGAGTGGAGAAGTCAAGCACACGAGCCAAGTGATTTACGTCACGGTAGGTGAGGGAAAGAAAGCTTACTTGAAGTACAGCGTGGAGAATGGTGTAATGAAGCTACTGGAAACATACACTCCACCGGAATTTCGCGGGAGGGGCATAGCCGCGAGGCTGTTAGATCACGCTATTATGCTCGCAGAGGAGAATGGATGGGAGATCGAGCCTATATGTAGCTACGCGGTATATTACTTCATGAAGAACAGTGACAAGAGGCATATACTAACACAGAGATATCGCTCTCTAAGCGACGATGAATGGAGAAGGTTATTTGAGGAAGCACTCAGTAGAGAGCGTGGAAAGCGTGGTGAGAATTAAAGTAAAGTATATGCTGTGGCTTATCGATAAAGTAGGCACAAGCGAGGAAGTAGTTGAAATACCCGGGGAACCAACACTAGGGGAATTAATCAATGTACTAGCTGAATCTAAGACAGGGAGAGCGAGGGAGCTACTACTAGGTATTCAAAGAGGGGAAACAGATGTATTAGTACTCGTAAACTCGAAGACCCCACTAAACGGACTTGATACAAAACTAAGAGATGGAGACAACGTGGTGCTAATACCCCCTGTTTCAGGTGGAGTAATTTAAACCCCTCCACCAATATAGTATACACTGAAGCCGCCGTAGCTCAGCCCGGTAGAGCGCCGGCCTTGTAAGCGGGTGTTTCAATAGGCCCGTTGAGATAGCCGGTGGACGCGGGTTCAAATCCCGCCGGCGGCTTTCCTACGCCTCTTTCTCCTCTTCACCTCTCTTTTTAAAGTACTCTCGGAGATTGTACTTGTATACAGCGAGTGGGTTTTTGCCTCCTTTACACTGCTCTGTTATTGGGCAAATTCCAATCGACTTGAGTTTTTCACACCCGTAGGGCATGTACTTTTTCCTCCCACCTCTCAATCCGAGAATGTGTTCAACTTGATACCTTGCAATCTTTTCGTTGAAATCAGGCGTGTTCCTGAAGTAGTCTAATACCTCGTCTGCACCTAAACCAATCTGACCTAAAAAGGCAGCTAAGTTAAACCTCTCTACGTGGCTGGGATTTCCACCAGTTTTCAGGGCTTCCACCACCTTCTTCATACATGGTGGGAAGAGATCCTCTATAAGCACCAACCCCCCTCCAGGTAGATATGGGCTTTTCGATTCACCCTCTACTACACGGGGCTTCGCCGCTATTTTCTCATAGTATTTTGAAACAATAGATCTCACTTCCTCGATGAGGGATGAGTAGTCAACTGCTTCTGGGGGTTCTGCTTGAGCAACGTGGTTAATTATGGTGTTGTATATGTGTTCCTCTAGAATACGTATAAAAGTGGATCTATCCACGTAAACGCGTCCAGACCATATGAAGTAGTTTACTAGTGAGTATGTAGGGTCGTGTAGTAGCCTCTTGGAAACCAATTCTAGGTATTGGTTTATTGGTAGTGAGTATTGATAACTCACCATCTTTACACTAACCCTCCCCAATCCACTCAGTACTCTAGGTATTCTCGGGTAGTCTGAGGTTTCATACCCAGCATTTAATCCCAGTTTATTTGCCAATAAAACCAATAACTCCCCCTTCTCCTCGGAAAGGTATTTAGAAGCAGTCTTTGAGTACGCTAAAGCCACTCTACTAACTACCCTAGAGTCACCAATGGACTTTAGAACATCTAGTAGTGCATAGTAGAATAAAACACTTTCCTCTGGGTCAAGAGTAGACTCCATGGATATTTCTCCACCGTCTAAGACGCCTTTTAACATATTAAGTAGTCTAGCCCTAAGCTCGGAGCTTGTAGAAACAAGTATACTCGGCTTCTCAACAAATAATCCAGGGAAGTCTCTCTGAGTAGCTGAGAATGGGTAGTGTGTGTAATTGATCCTCGTAGACACGTAAAACCCCTCAGAGAGGTTGGGTTAGTTCACGGATCACCCGATGGCGTATTCATCAACGGGAAGCAATTCCAATAATTGTCAGCGCTTTGGCCCCACATCACTTCTCAGAGAAGACCTCAATAAAGGTCCCCATACATCATCCATAAATTAATAAATTTACAAGCCTTATAAGCCACATGGATAATTAGTTCACAAAGCCTTTTATTAGTATAGTTCAAACTCTATTCTCTCGTAACCACCAATCCTCGTGTTCTTGGGCACACTAAACAATAAAATTCTCCCCTCACCAAGTAGTGAATATGGGACGCCTAGATCTGCCTTTACAACTCTTGCTTTCAGTGGGAAAACCCAGTATACACTATATGGATATTCCGCGGTCTCCGGCTCGTACTTGTCCTCATATGTATTAAGCCCCTTCTTCAACTCACCGAGGAATACAATGAAGAACAATACATATGGGTATTTATAGCTCTCCCTAAATCCAATATCAACTCCAATGACTCTGGGGAATACTCTTTTTCCATTAATATAAACCTCCTCTTGGTCTAGGAAGTACTGCATGTTCCTAGATAAGTTCTTTTTTTCTCTTTCAAGTAGCTCTTCACTCGACGTGATCTCTCTATACTCTTCACCAGGATCGTAGTATTCGAAGAGAATCAATTGCTCAATTAAACCCGACTCTCTCACAAGGAAAAAACCCATCCCGTGGAGGGGCTCTATGAGCACCCACCTCCTTTACTTACCCAAGATCTTTTTCGCGAGATCCAAGCCCTTACTTGTGAGATATACATAGCTATATTTACCAACTCTCTTAACCTTCACAAATCCCTCTTCCTCTAGTCTCCTCACACGCCTACTAATACTGGATTTAGGTAGTCCAGTGATTCTAGCGATCTCGGATTGTAGAAGACCCTTCTCTCCCGCGTCTTTTAAAGCTTTTATTATAAGCCTAGTTGCATCATCCCGTGTATAATCAATTCTCTCTACAACAAGCACCGCGCGTCTTCTCCTATAGTAAGCAAAAACCGGGATCAATGAGGCAATGACAACGGCTAGGGCTAAGGATAGATATAGAAGCACAGTATATCCTTCACTCGTTGTCTGCGTGATCTCAGATAGTTCTAGTTGAAACACAACGAACCAGTAGCCAAAACCATTAAACTCTAGAATAGTGTTTTCACCCTTCACGTATTCGTTAAAGTCCCTTCTTGGCT
This sequence comes from Thermosphaera sp., assembly GCA_020833525.1. Taxonomy (GTDB): domain Archaea; phylum Thermoproteota; class Thermoprotei_A; order Sulfolobales; family Desulfurococcaceae; genus UBA285. The sequence goes on along the minus strand of JAJHRV010000047.1, from coordinate 1,889 downwards.
CCACAGAGATAATATTACATGGCCCCACGATGACGAAGTCTACAGATATGTTCTTCGTGAATTCTTTAAGAGGTGTAGTGTCAATGTATAGACTATAGGCTCCAAGTAGCTCGTCTAGCGCGTTTGACACATTAAACGTCAATGTTAGTGTTCCACCCCCATAGACATACCCGCTAATTACCCTCGACTCATTTGAGTAGCCAAGACCAATTACTTTGAGGTCTCCTGTGTAATTGTAGCCTAGGTATTCAAAAGAAGCATCCTCCGTAAAGACGTTGATTGGTAGATCTAATTGGTAGGGTTCACTAGCTACTATTGTTATATTCACAATAAGTAGTCCACTATTATCCACAGGATCGTAGATAACATAGTAATAGATGCTACTCAGAGAATTCACAGATTCTGCAGACGCCACGCTAGTGGAGACCACTATAAGAAGCAGTATCGCAACGTATAAATCAACGCGATCTCCAATCATCATCTCGCCTATTATTAATAAACTTTGTAGATGATTAAAAATATTTGAGTTTAATTCAATGGGGAAACTCTTTGTGGCAATATAGAGAGCTCTACAGTTGTCCACTAGTCATTGTTCTCGGCGTCTTCAAGCATAAGGGGTTATATGGCTATGCAACACTAGCTGTGAATAACTATAGAGTTAATATACTAAGGAAGGATAATGGTGATTTCCGCGTTGTATCGAACATTGGAGTTAAAAACTGGCTTGAATACTCGAAAACACTGTGTATGTATTTAACTAGAGGAGACTTCGAAGAGCTTAAACCCCGCGAGGTAGCAGTCATTAAATCCATGTTTTATGGGGGGCTTGGTCTATATGTAGCTTATAAAAACAACATTGATGTTTTAAGCCTAGACTATGTTAAACCAGTTGGATTATTCTTCTACATTGAACCAAGTGCGTTTATTCGTGAAGCACCGGAATACAGGCTTGATGATTTATTGATTCTTCAATATGCATTGAGGAGGGGTTATATTGATGTTGTCGAGGAAGCCTACTTTAGAGTCGACCATGGGAGCTTTATACTTAGTACTAGTCATGGAGACCTCTGGATTTCACTGAAACCCGTTAAACGCGAAGGATTGATCAGGATTATTCCAGATAATAATCCACTTAGACATGTAGTTAGACACTAGAATTTCCAATACATACTTTGTCTAATAGTGATTCAAGGGCTTTTAGTGGTTCATACCCCAATCTAAAGATGAGATCGAATAGTGCACTATAGTGTTTTAACACCTCACCCTGGTATTCCTCTAGTAGGCTCCAAGGGGGCTCGATATATTCTCCTGAATTAATGCCCGGGCAATTACTTGAAACCTCTAGTTTACTCCTCTCTCTAGGAGCTATCGGTATAAATGGGTAGAGGCGGCACCTCATGGGCCTGGCTGGGTATATCTCGCAGTATGTTTTTCCACTAGCTTCTCTGAGGAAGACGCACTTGTCATCTACTCCTCTAAGAACTATTACTGGTATTTGATCAGCGATTACAACATAGAAGTACCCACCGGCCAGGCTCCTCCATGGTTTACCAAGATAACTTGCAATTCTACACACATCGAAAACAGTGAGAGCAACATTAGGCCCACTACTACAGCACTTTCCACACCTCAAACAAACATACCTTATTTTTTCACCTCTATTGATTACATTATTCACTAAACCACCTACAAGGTAATCTAAGAGGACAATTCCCACAGTCACTTAAATAATCCTCCTTTGACTCAACCCATGCAATGCAACTTTTAATAAGAGACCCTGGTTAATTATTTAATATGGGGCTGTCTAGGTTGATTGAGTTTTATGATATATCGGACTACAAGTATATTGGCTCAGACAAGATCCTCGCTATTGGTCTTGGCACATACGG
>JAJHRV010000140.1 GCA_020833525.1 Thermosphaera sp. | reverse complement strand
ATAGTAGTGGTGGTGTTAAGTGATGACGACGTCTCTCAATAAGTATGACATAGCGCTATTAAAGTGGCTTAGTAAACAAAAAGATGGAGTTTATCAAAACGAAGTACCTAGAGCAACTGGTATTAATGTAAAGGCTGTTTCAAAATCACTGTATAAATTAGAGAAAATAGGTCTTGTCACCAGAACTCCAACTGTGCACAATAAGCGTAAAACCTATATCGTGAGCTTAAATAGAGAAGCCGCATTAAAGGCCCTAGAGGAAATAGGAGAGTCTCTTCTAGATCCAGCCGAGCTCTTCAACCAGGTTTCAAAAATACCATGTATTTCATGCCAGTACATAAATAGATGCTATGAAGGAGGATTCTACGACCCACTTTACTGCCCGCTATTATTTGAATACTTCTTCTCAGAAAACAAGAAAGAAGTATCCTCGAGGGCAGAGGCAGTAGCGCGTAAGTAAGTAAATCAAAGTACTTATCATTACGCGCATCATTCTCTTAGAACTACGTGGATAAACGCAGGCTATGTTATTGATGCATAGTTAATTCTTATTAACCCTACTAGTAAATTATTACTTTGAGAACCCCAGGCTGACTAAGTGATGAATCCGGGCGCTTTGGACTGCTTTGGCTGGATGACGCCTTTCTCATGTAGATCCACTATTTTCCATGAAATTTCCTCCTGCTTTAACCAATCTCCATAGCCCTTCCCGGCTCCAATAATCCTCCATATTTCTTTTTTAACCTCATATGGAATGGGCGTCGGCTTCTTCATTCCAAAGGGGGTTCCAGGTAGTGGGACATAGTAATGGAGATGTATTCTTGCACCAATCTTAATTAATCTCCACGCTAATCGTATAGTTGCATTCATGTCTTCGAGGCTCTCACCTGGAAACCCAAATATTAAATCTATTTCAGGTGTAAATCCATGTTTAACCGCTACATCTGCCGCCTCTACTACGTCTTCAACACTGTGTTTCCTTCCAATAGATCTTAATATCCTCTCACTCCCCGATTGAGCACCAATAATCAATGACTTATTCGCAACGTATTTTTTCAGTAAGTTAACAACCTCACGCGAGACATGCTCAGGTCTCACCTCGCTTGGAAAACTTCCAAGATAGATCCTTCCACCACTGCTTCTCGCAACATTGTAAACGCTTAAAACCAGGTTCTCTATAGAGGCTAAGTCCACGTCTCTAGATTCTACTTCTAATCCATATGCTAGACTATCTGGAGATATGAAGCGAATATCACGTATACCTAATTCCAATACTTTACCCACATAGTATACCACTTTCTCAACACTCCTGTGTCTATATTGCTTACCATGTAAATATGATACTTGGCAGTAGTGACATCCATATGGACAGCCCCTAGTGATCTCTATTGGATTCACCATCCTCCTCCAGTATGGAAAAGGATCGTATTCATCGAGGTTAATTGGTTTCTCTCTACCGGTAAAAACAAGGTTATTGCCTTCATCTAGATACGCCATCCCCCTTACATTCAACGGGTCTAAGCCGTCTCTAAGAGCTTGTATAAAATTCCTAAGTGAAGCCTCTGCCTCACCGATAAACACATAGTTGAATCCAAAGTACCTCAACGCCCCCAACGGATCTCCTGATACATGGGGACCACCAGCAATAGTTATGCACTTAATATCTCTAAGTAGCTTTACTAGCTCACGGAGCTTCTCATAGTAGTTTCCAACTGGAAGCATTGTAGTTAGTAAACTATATGCAACTACACATAAGTCTCCACGCTTCGCGATAGCCTTAGCTGTGTTTAACAATTCCTCCTCGCTCTCAGCAAGTACTACGTAAACCCGGCTTAATTTATCCAGAGAAGCAACTAGTGCATTCACACTATACCTAGTATCCTTTCCATATTGAAATACCACTCCCACCCTCAAAGCACTACCCACAACTGGGATTAGGGTGAAAACCTTGAACTGCCTATAAAATCGAATTATTAGTTCAGGTTTAAACCAATAAATACCCTTATACAGGTTATAAGTACCTAAGAACTATAGATGGGTATGAAGAGGTGCTTAAATTGAAGACGGGATCTAGTTTGGACCCCATTGAAATACAAGAGTTGGCTCGAAGAGTTAGGTTAAAGATACTGCATGAAGATAGTGACGTTGTTTTAGTAACTGCCCCAAATGATGAAGAGCTTGCAGGTATTGTAAAAGAACTCTTAAGTATACGCTCACTGAGTCTTAAGGAAATTCACCAGGTTCTCTCAGGTATTGCAAGCGAGGATAAAATAAGGAAGGCACTAAACACTCTACTAGAGCGCGGCGAGATCTATATCAATAACAACGGCAAGTACGTAGCGACAAGTATTTAAGCTAAGAAACCATTCTGACTCAGTAAAACAAGAACTTCGTGGAAGTCCCTAGCTAGCATTTTTACTCCGGCTTTCTCCAATTCACTATTCCTCTCACTATACTTATTTAATCCAATGAATACTCCGCCGATCGATTTACAGCTATAGTAGTCGGTAACATAGTCGCCTATACACACCAATCCACTACTCACTCCATGTTTTCCCAGTGCATACTTAATTAACCCGGATTTATCAAAT
>JAJHRV010000046.1 GCA_020833525.1 Thermosphaera sp. | reverse complement strand
ATAAATGCGCTATGTGAACGCGTGCTCCAACTTCGAGAGCATATAATCCAACTCTAAGTACTGCAGACGCCTCAGTCAACCCTGTTCTACTAGAGTGGTAAGCTACTATATCATTAATCCCTCTATACTTTGACTCTCCATACGATATTAAATCATCATCTTCAGCGTGGAATATGGCAATAGCATTATTCCTCTTTACTTCCTCTAATGCAGGTATTAGTGAATCATCTTCGATCTTAAATGGTCTACAAGTGAAGAATTTAAATGTCTTCACACCTATTGATCTAAGCACGGAGATAGATTTGTAGTTTGATTTATTAATGAAGCCACCTGTAATACCGTAGTTTACATAGGAGTGCCTCCTAGCCTCACTTAACTTTCGCTCCACAATACTTGGATTATCAACGTATACTCTTAAAGGCATATCTATAACTGTTGTAAGGCCACCGTAAGCCCCCGCGAGAGACCCTGTACTCCAGTCCTCATTCTCCAAGTACTCTGGGTCGTACACATGGGCATGTAGATCTATACCACCAGGGACGATTAACTGACCCTCTCCATCGAGAACAACGTCTCCTGTATAATCCCTTCTCCCAATAGACGTGATTAATCCATTCTCAACGAGAATATTGCCCTCAACTATTGAGCCCTGAAGAGGGATCTTTACGTTCCTAATGACCAGGGATTCAACCAAGTCACACACCTTGAATAATCTGTATGTGGTGAAAATATAGCATTGATTTATTTATATCAGCGATCGAAGACTTCTTCATGCGATCAGACAAACCCCGCCATCATCACACTTTTACAAGTACTTTTCATTACATAGGGATTATTAAAGGTATATTCGTGCCACCATGGTGTTTATTAAAAATGGTGACAGGAGTGACTGCAGTAAAAATACCTGATTTTCCCCTGGTGCTCGAAAAGAGCAAAGAGTGTGCTAGCTCATTGAGATTAGAATATAAAGAACTATGGATTACTCCTTTAAGAACAGGCTATAGAGTAGAGCTTCTTCCACCGCTAAATGATAAATACATAGCTAGCTTCTCGGAGTGTCTTTCGAGGACTTTGGGTGGAAGAGTGAGCTTTAGGGTTTCAAGTGGTGTGGTAGCTGTGTATATAGAGTGGTAGTAGTGGCTATGTGTTTTAAATTCACCTTTTATTCCTATAGTAAAGAATTAAATTCTCCCATGAGTAGCTATATACATGGTGGTGTCGTTGAAGTATACGCCTAAACCCCGTCCTCTACGCCAGGAGCACTATAGATGGATGAGGAAGGGCACTCCTAACTTTAATGACAACGTATTTAGGCATATCAAGGAACTAGAGTTTATTGCACGCAAAGAGGTTAAGTGGGCTCTACCGTCTACTCCTATCATAAGGGCTCTTGAAGAGATGTATCGTTCATATAGAAGCCTAGTAGTATTAAATACAAGTGGTTTATTCACGGGTCTTCTCACAGCAATGAAGATTGTCAATTACCTAGGTGGTGGTGACTTATTCCAGATCGTTGAGAGAAGGCATGGATACAACTTATTCAATGCACTGAGCAAAGAGCCTGTAGAGTCGATCATGGAGAAAAACCCCGTTACAGTATATGTAGATGAAGGATTAAAGGAAACCCTCAGCAGAATGGTCATTTATGGTGCTGGAATAATACCGGTTCTAGAGAGAGATGGCAGAGTTATCGGTGTTATCACGGAACACGACTTAGTTAAGTACTTATCTGGACTAGCCTCAATGGGGGTAAAAATACGCGATGTAATGTCCTCACCCGTTATCACGGTAAATGAAGATGCCTCTCTCAAGGAGGCTATGGAGACAATGGTACGTTATGGATTTAGGAGAACACCCGTTGTATCGAGTGATGGGGCGGTGGTTGGTTTAATTACAGCCGTTGATGTAGTTAGAGGCTTCGGTAGTCATAAATTAATTGAGAGAGCGGTGGGAGGGGATATTAGGGAGGTTTTGTCAATACCTGTCGCTGATTTAATGGTTAGAGATTATGCAGTAGTACATGAAGAAGACGACTTAGTTGAAGCCGTTAATACAATGTTGTCTAGGAATATAAGCTCTGTTCTCGTGGTTGATGAAGAGGGGTTTTTAAAGGGTATAGTTACTGAAAGAGATGTTTTATACGCTATACTAGCACCAAAGTAGAAAGTAACTTGTTTTTAGGGTTTAACCCGCTTTATACAATTGGTTTTGCTTATGGAGAGTGAGCCGAGATTTATTGTTGACAATATGCTTGGAACAGTTGCACGATGGCTTAGAATACTTGGATATGACACAGTGTATGATGATAAAGCAGAAGACTGGATGATCCTTAGAAGGGCCCAAATAGAGTCGAGAATAATTATTACGAGGGATAGGGGCCTTCACAATAAGGCATTGAAAAATGGGCTTAGAAGCATCCTCCTATGGGAGGAGGATATGGCTGAGCGCCTAGCACATATTGGATTAATCGCTGGTATTAGATTATCCGTGGATCTAGAGAGAACCAGGTGTCCACTCGATAACACACGTTTGGTTAAAGTGTCAGATAAGAGAGAGGTTAAAGACAAAGTCCCGCCTAGAGTATATGAGTTACATGAGGACTTCTGGAAGTGCACAGTATGTGGCAAGGTATACTGGATTGGCAGACATTGGAGGCTCATAGAGAAAATCCTTGATGAAGCGAGGAGGAAGCTAGAACAATATAGAGCGAGAACTAGTATTAAATAAAGCTATTTCTATAAATATGAAAGGGGTTTTCATGGACTATATTCACCCGTCGGAGTTGACGCTTGAAGACGGAGTCTATCTCGTTAAATTAGCTAGGCAGGCAATGAAGAAATACCTTAAAACTAGTGAGAGATTGAAGCCCATAGATGTATCAAACCCCAAGCTACTTAAAAAAGGAATGACTTTTACAACTCTCGAAACAATAGATTTTGAGACTAATAGAACTAGCTTAAGGGGGTGCATTGGCTTTCTCACACCATTGTATAGCCTAGTGGAATCTGTAGTGGAGTCGGCAATAGAAGCCGCTGTGAATGATCCACGCTTCCCACCCGTTGAAGAATGGGAGCTAGACCACATATTGATAGAAGTCTCTGTATTGTCGGTACCCATAGAGTTCAAGGTTGAAAATAGATGGGAGCTCCCCAGGCAAGTTGTTATAGGTAGACATGGATTAGTGGTTGAGAAGGGTTGGTTTAAGGGGACTCTACTACCCGTTGTCCCTGTTGAGTACTGTTGGGATGAAGAGACATTCCTAGCTGAGACTTGTCTAAAAGCTGGTTTAAACCCCGACTGCTGGCTCGATCCCTCGGTGAGGATTTACTACTATGAAGGTAGAGCATTTAAGGAATTGAAGCCTAGGGGTATCGTTGTTGATAGAGACTTGAACAAGGAGTACAGAGAGATTTGTAGAGTCTAGTAGCAAACAGGGGGTTGGGCTTGCGTAGTATTTCCCTGAAAGATATTGTTAGAATTGACTACCAGGAGGTTATTAAAAGCATTGGTGTATATGTAAAGGGCTTTGTGGAGGAGAGCGGTGTAGATAAATTTGTGCTTGGCTTAAGCGGTGGAGTTGACTCAACTACACTATTATATCTATTATCAAGGCTGGTTGTGAGAGACAAAATAATCGGGTTGATCATGCCGGATACAAGGACTACTCCTATTGAGGATGTCGAGGACGCTGTGAGAGTAGCTAAGAATCTCGGTGTTAAGTACTATGTTGTTCCAATAGATACCATTGTGGATTCTTATGGTGTAGCACCCTTCTACAACCCACTCGAGAAACTAGCTACTGGAAATTTAAGAGCGAGAGTGAGGGCTAATCTCTTATATTACTATGCAAATAAGCATGGAGCACTAGTAGTTGGCTCCAGTGATAGAAGTGAGCTACTAATAGGGTATTTCACTAAGTATGGTGATGGAGCTGCAGATCTCTACCCTATATCATCCCTCTATAAAACCCAGGTGCGAGAGTTTGCCAAGTATCTTGGTGTACCAGGAGAAATAATACGTAAGCCAAGCGCTCCGAGACTTTGGAAAAACCACACTGCTGAGGGAGAACTTGGATTAAATTATGAAACCATAGATCTCGCGTTATACGCATTATTCGATCTAAATCTCAGTATAGAAGAGGCTGCAGAAGCTACGGGTCTACCGGTGGAGGTTATAGATAGAGTAATAAAAATGCATAGATCTACGAGGCATAAGAGAATAGGCTTGAAAACGCCTGTTCTACCATGGCTCCCACAGGCTATTAAAGAGATCTAAGCCTGACTTCTAGTTGGAAAGGAGTCTCGCTGAATAATATGTGATCGGGGTGGTAGTTAATAACCAACCTCCTTGGGTAAAACGTTGCCATTATTGATAATGGGTAGTTCTCAACTCTGATAAGGATCTCCGAGATCTCCCACTTCTTAACCTGAGTTCGTGCAATAACCCCTCTCCTAGATTCAGTTAACTCTAACTTCATGGAGCCGGGTTTTGCCCCATCTCCATTGATGAAGAGCATTCCAACCGGTTCATAGAAGGTCTCAAGAGGTTCTTGAATTGTGATTACTCCTTTCAAGCCTTGAACCTTGTTGAAGAGCAAATAGCCAGTGCTAATTCCGCTAATATATAGCTCCATGGCAGTGTATACTTTGCCACCCACCTCTACGAACCCGTCTTTTATCGAAACCAGCATAATTCTACACCACCTAATTATATAAAGCCCCGTTTACTTCAGCGCGTCCTTAGTACTTTTTAATTCTACAGAGGTATCAGGCTTATGAAGCTTCGGGGGTTCTATCTGTGATTTTTATAAATCCATCTACTTCGGGGTTATATACAAGAGAGTATAGTGTACTTCCAATAGTAAACCTACAGCCCCATGGTGTTGGCTCGGTTTTCTCACTACATATTCTTAGAGCTGTAGCTGCATCTATAAATTCATAGACCATTTGATCTCTTGTTGCTGATACATCTTGCAATAACTTACTGCCCTTCTCTGAGAATGCCTCGAGTACTTGTACAAATGCCGTTATAGCGTCGTATCCTAGACTGAAAATAGGCGTTATAAACTCGCCTCTCGAATTCATCGATATGGTAGGCCTCTCTCTTCTAGTGTCTAGGAGGAATTTCTCCTCGTCATTGAACACCTTTACTCTATAACCGTTTTTCTCGAGGTGTTCAATAATAGTCTTTGATACAGGGTTTAACACATTTACTTTTACCCCAGGCGTATACTTCTCTAATACAAGTTGAAGCACTTCTTCCGGGAGTAGAAAGCCAGCGTGCTCGATCGCTACTGTGATTGAGGATCCCTCGGGGCTAACCAATACTCCAATATCCGATTCTAAGGCTTTTCTAACTCTCCACACTCTCTTCATTAGATTGATCATAGGGTACGATGGGAAATCCACTCCTCCTATAATTACCTGGTTGAAGTTTAAGCCACGCGCGATCTCTAGGAAAATAGTCTCTAGGGGCTCATAGTCTGGTGCTGTAACTACACTTGGTTTTTTAGAGGATATTAAGTCTCCACGTACAAAAGACGAGATTGCAGCACTGTAAAGCCTATGCATGTACTCAGCGTAGTATACCCAGCCTACTTCTCGGGGTTCTATGATTTCTCCACTTATATAGTCTAGTAATTGGTTTAACTCGCTACCCACCAGCTCGTAGCCCGGTGAGGAGAAGACCCTAATGTAAACCCCACTTAGTGCAGGATCTAGTGAGACCATGAATCCCATTCTTGCACCAAACCTCTTTATTGCAAACGCTATTTCCCCTGTTGTTGACTCGTGGAAGTCCATGACGTCTGCTCCAGCAGACATTACGCCTGCACTAATTGCCCTCTTGAGCATTCTTGATACTCTAAACGCGTCTCTTCCACTAATAACTAAGTTTTTCTCACCTACTATTTTACCAATTGCATACCCGATTCTCGCTGCTTTCTCAATTGTTATATCTCTATATGCTTTACCCTTCAACCTCATATGGAGACACCAATGTACATGGCTGTACTGTCTTATTCAATACATCTGACTCTATAAAACAACCGCTCCCAATAATCGATGAAAGTACTTTTACTCCTTCATTGATTTCAGTATTGTTCATTAACAAAGAGCCGTGAATATATGCATTTCTACGGATTCTACTATTATGCCATATTATTGAGTAAGAAACCCTAGATCCCGTCTCCACCACTACATCACCCTCCAAGACTGCATATGGCCCCACAATACTACCCTCACCGACAACAACTCCTGAGCCTATGTAAACCGGTGGATATAGAGTGGCGTTGATCTCCGCGTCTTCACTTACATATAAACCTTTCGCGACTAGTTTTCCACGCGGCCTCCAACCAGGGATTTTGTCGTCGAGTAGATCCCATAAGGCTTGTACATACACTTCTACTCTGCCGATATCGTTCCAGTAGGTGTTGTGGGGGGCGATCCAGCCCTTAATGCTGTATCCAGATTCAAGCAAGTATGGAAATACATGTCTTCCGAAATCCATTAATCCCGGGTTGTCTACGAGTATGCTTAGTAACTCCTCTTTAAATGCATATATTCCTGCATTAACTAAATTACTGAAAAATACTGGTGATTTAACACTGTGGAATGCGAGCGATACAAGGTATATTTCAAGGGATGCTGGTTTCTCACTGAAAAGTGTAATATTTGAATTAGAGTCAACGTAGACTAGTCCATATGGTAGAGGATTATCAACTTCTTTGAGGACTATTGAGGCAATACCACCATGATCCAGGTGGTATTTGTAGAAGGTATTAAAAGGTATATTCGAAACTACATCACCCATTGATACTAGGAAATCACCCTTAATGAGCCCCGAAACTAAGCGTACAGCGTCAGCAGTGTCCTTTGAGTCGATCAACAATGCTCTAACTCCATTAACTCCCCTAAAGTGCTTAACGATTTGTTCACCTAGGTATCGCGCGGTAACAACTACCTCGCTAAAACCACTCGATTTCAAGGATTCAACAATGTAATCTATTAGTGACGAACCCGCAAATGGGACAAGTGGTTTTGGAATAACCCTAGTAAGAGGCGCGAGTCTACTACCAACACCTCCAGCTAGGACTACTGCGGTGGGCAATTCAACCACATTTTACTATGATGCACTGTGGAAAATAAATTTTAAAACTGAATGGCTTCTATCTAACTAGTATGAGATCACCGGTATCTTTCCGAATCTACCAAGATCTGCCAAGTCACCTGGCTTCATGGGTACTGGAATAGCTCTTAATGATATTGGACGTTGTTTAACAATTGCTATCGACATAGCACTAGCTATGAGTTTAGTGAGTGCATCTATATCCTCAGGTACTACAATCATATCTATCCCTGCAACGCATGTGGATGAAAGAGCTAGTAGATCCTTTGCCCTCAATAATCCCTTATATCCATAGTTTACTAGTAGGGAGTCTTCAGCGTATGGAAGCATTACCTCTCTCTAGTTCGTTCACCACTTGCTTTGGGTAGAGAAAGGCCACACCTAGCTCCTCCATACCCCTACTAGAGGAATCTGGGAAGTATGGTGTTTGAAAGGACTCATCATGAAATCCTATGGAGAGTCTTGTTGCTCAAATGGGGTTTGCCGATGACACTTTGTGAATAATCTGCGAGTAGTATCTTGCCCTATCAATGCTTGGTTCTCCAATATGTAGGAGGGGTACGTATAGGCCACTAGTAGTGAATTCTACTATTTCACGGTCGTCTATTTCCCTGGAATAGCCGATGCTGACCAAGAGATCGTTCTCAGCTAAGTCAAGGAGCCTCGCTATAAGCGTCCTCGGCAAACCAGGGAAGGAAACCCTCTTTGTAAATACTTTAAAGCCAAATTCGTTGAGTGCTTTCTCCGTTGTTGATAGAACTTCTCTTGCTCTAAATAGGGTTGACTCGAGGTCATTAGTATCCCTAATTCTTCCAGTGAAGTAAGTTAAAGCCCTAATAATGGGTTTTTCAGATATTTCAATCACCCTGGATATAGATGAAGCGGGGTATTAATTAATTCATAGTGGATAATGATTAATACACCTTATTTGTATGAATACGTATATAGAGTGAGAAGATATATAAATGCATCTATATTAATTAATCATGGTGGTCTCTTATTGAAGCCGCTTATCACAGTGAAACCTGGGTCGAGTGGGTCGAAGGCAAAGTATTGGATCGAGGAGCACACTAAATACGTTGCTACAACTACACATGATCCAGAGATTCTACCACTAGTCATAGAGCGTGGTGAGGGGGTATGGATATACGATGTAGATGGAAACAAGTACCTGGACTTTACGAGTAGTATAGGTGTATGTAATTTTGGATATCCAACACA
>JAJHRV010000045.1 GCA_020833525.1 Thermosphaera sp. | reverse complement strand
GTCTCCCGATTTTAATTGCATTAACTGGTGGAACAAGTAGATTGATGAAGGAGTTTACTACGGCTGGTGATTACTCAAGAGTGATCCTAATTGGACACGGAGACCACAATAGCCTACCGTCAGTTATAGCGGCGAGATCTAGGCTTGATATTGAGGGGGTGTGGAGCTGGATCTACCACTGTAAGAGGCCTGATAGCCCCGAGTGCAGTGCAGTGATAGATGAGGCTGTAAAAGTAGCCATGGCTGTATCAAAGCTTATTGGTTCAAGGATTCTATTGATCTCCGAGACAAGTGAGAAGACAGATGAAGTAGAGGACTTTGAAAACAAGTTTGAAGCCAATGTCGATGTATTAACAATTAACCAGGTGTTGTCAAGGCTGGGAGAAGCTGATGAAAAATTAATGAGGCACTTTTATGAAGTTGTGGAGAAGTATGAGTTTAATGTACCAAGGGACAAATTGGATCATGTAGCGAGGCTCTACGCCATCCTCAAGTCTATAGTGGAGGAGAATGGATATGCAGGTATAGCAATAGATTGCTTTACATACCTATTGAAATACAAGACTACTCCATGCCTAGCACTTGCTGTATTGAACGGGGACGGCGTACCGACTGCTTGTGAAGCCGATCTTGGCTCTCTAGCACTAATGATTATATCTAGGGAGTTGACAGGGTATACGAGTTGGATTGCGAATACATCTGTTTTTAGAGGTAATAGAATATACCTATCCCACTGTACAATAGCATATAATATGATCATGTCTGGTAAAGTACTGACGCACTTTGAATCAGGCTACCCATATGGTTTATCGGGTAGACTACCACCAGTGGCGTATACCATAGCCTCTATGAGTGAAGATTACTCGACGATAGCTATTGACACTGGTAGAGTCACATCTAGTGGTCTACTATACGATTCGATGTGTAGAACACAGGCGATTTTCGAAGTGGACTACAATACCGAGGAGATACCACTATATGCACCTGCCAACCACCACTTATTGATACCAGGAGATGTTAGAAACCTACTTAAGGCTGTAGCATCTCTACTGGGATTGGACTATTTCGAGTACAGAGAGTTATTTAAGAAGTAATATTCTTCCCGGCTATTACACTTTGCCATAGCTTTTTTATGCGGATTTGTATTTGAATAATACCCTAGCCACGCGTAAAGCCACGTAGGTTTTTATAAATGGTCTTTACATAGCTAAGTAGATCGCTCTTCAAGAGTTTCTCAATACTGCCAATAGATTCCTCTATCTCACTAATGTAGGGAATGAATCCAGTATATATTAGCTTCTTCTCAATAGCATAACTACGTAGTAGTCCGTTGCCCATGTTCTCGATGAATAAGATCTCTCCATAACCCATCTCTCTCAGTATATCTACGAGTCTATCAATAGATCTCAAAGCGAGTCTACTTGGAGTAGCGACTACGATGGGTTTCACTATCCTCCTCAACCTATATAGTATATCCAAGTGCTCATCACCTATTCCCGGAGGTGTATCTATATAGAGGTTTTCCACGTTATTCCACCTTACAATAGCTAGTATTTCCCATAATGCATTACTCGCGTCTCCACCACGTAGTGCTATTGGGTTATCCATAGTGTATGAAACAATAGTGAAATAGTATAGGTTATCAAGGACCATGTATGGCTTAACGCCCTTCTCCTCTTCATATTTAATGACGCGTGGGTCTAGGCCGAGGATTATGTGTGTTGATGGATTAACGAAGTCTAGGTCGAGGAGACCGGTTGAATGCCCCTCTATACTACTAACTAGTGCTAGTAGTGTTGAAACGGTTGTTTTTCCCACGCCACCCTTACTGCTAACAACTAGATATACTGATCTCGGTGATTCGAGGTTTTTAATGGCTTTTAGTGTGCGGGGGTCTTCAATCATGGTCTTCAACCCTGATCTCGCTAATACCCCTCCCCTTTACAATCTCGAAGTCTATGCTTCCACACCGTGGACACCTATAGTAGGCGTATATGGATTCTGGGAGGAAGTGTATCGACTCCCTCACATCTTGGCTCATACTTGAAGGATCCAGTCTCCACTCATACCCGCAATTCCTACACTTGAGTAATGGCTCTTCTTCAACTATCTCTATCTCACCTAGTTCTAGACCATGCTCCTTGATCAACATTCTCAGTGCAAACTCCAAAACCTCTCTATCAATAGACTGTAGAGCACCAGTCTTCACAACTAGTCTCCTTCCTCTCTTAACACCCTGGTTCTCAATGTACAGTACAATGGCTTCTGCGAGAGCCCATTCATGAACCAATGCCTTCCACCCTCAGGATATAAACCTAGAGGGCTATTGTTAAATAAACTTGGTGGTGTAATTGAGTAGTGGTAGGTCTAGTAGAATTGAGGGTTTCTACAAACTACCATACGAGGAGAGAGTGAGAATTGTCAAGGAGTGGGCTGGTTTAACAAGCGAGGAAGTAAACGCACTAGCAAACTTTGGTAATTTACCAAGAGACATTGGAGAGAGAATGATTGAGAACGTTATTGGCGCTATGTCGTATCCATTCGCGGTAGCTGTTAACTTCTTGATCAATGGTAGAGACTACTTGGTTCCAATGGTGATTGAGGAAGCGAGTGTTGTAGCGGCTGCAAGTAATGCAGCGCGTATGCTTAGACATGGAAAGGGCATAGTTGCTGAGGCTGGGGCACAGGAGATGATTGGCCAAATACACATAGTTAATACAACGGCTCCACACGCTAAAGCCGCTAGAATAATCGAGCACAAGCAGGAATTACTGGATTACGCGGCGCAGCAGGACCCAATACTAGTCAAGAGTGGTGGTGGTCCAAGAGACATTGAGGTTAGAGTAGTTGATACGAGGAAGGGGCCTATCATAGTAGTGCACTTAATTGTAGATGTAAGAGACGCTATGGGTGCAAACGCTGTCAACACCATGGTTGAGGCAATTGCACCACTACTTGAGAAAATAACTGGCGGCCAAGCGAGGCTGAGAGTAATATCAAACTATGCAACTAGGAGAGTAGTCAAGGCGTGGGCAAGAACCCCGGTTGAAAATGTTGGTGGATTAGAAGTAGCGAAGAGAATAGAGGAGGCGAGTATAATAGCTGAGGCCGATCCATACAGGGCTGTTACACACAATAAGGGGATTATGAATGGAATAATAGCAGTTGCACTCGCCACGGCGCAGGATCACAGGGCCATCGAGGCTGGAGCACACGCCTATGCTGCTAGATCAGGGGTCTACAAGCCGCTTAGTACATGGGAGGTTGATGAAGATGGTTATCTAAATGGATACCTAGAACTACCACTACAAGTAGGGGTTATAGGTGGCGCTACAAAAGTCCACCCAATCGCGAGAATAGCCCTCAAGATCCTAGGGGTTTCATCAGCCAAGGAACTATCCGAAGTCATGGCTGCTGTTGGATTAGCGCAAAACCTAGCTGCAATTAGAGCATTAGTAACTGAGGGTATTCAAAAGGGTCATATGAGGCTACACGCGAGGAACCTCGCTGTAATGGCTGGTGCTACTGGGGATTTAATAGACAAGGTAGCGGAGAGAATGGTTAAAGATGGTAGGATTAGGTTTGACTACGCGAAGGAGCTTGTTGAGAGGGCTTTGAGGGGGGAGCAGATCTAGTATATCCACAGTTGGAGCTCAGTATGCTCAGTGGCTTCAAGAAGCAATTGGTGGTATTGAGAGATAGCTTTAGAGAACTAAGGGAGGTCTTCAAAGGAAATGTTGGAGTAATGGCTTTATCATGGTTTCTTTTTTCCCTCACAGGCTCTTTGATAAATCCCTTTTTCGCTAAGTATGCTAAAGACCTTGGCGCTGGAGACTATGAGATCGCGTTAATGAGGAGCCTAGGATCTCTCGCACTAGCACTATCCATAATACCAGGGGGACTATTAACAGACTACCTTGGGAGAGTGAGAATTATAATTATTGGTACTGGCATGGTTACAGCAGCGCAATTCCTATACGCTACCTCACCTGACTGGAGGTGGCTTACAATAGTATACGTATTTGACAGTGCATCACACTTTTATCAACCAGCATTGACAGCTATAGTAATGGATTCTCTAAGTAGGGGGAGGGAGTTCAGGGGGTTCTTAGCGTTAAATATTGCTACATCCATGCCTGGATTATTCATGCCTATTATTGGGGGCTTCTTGTATGAATTCGTAGGGTCTATGGGTATTAGATATGGTTTCCTAGTACAGGGCATGGTCTCACTAGTAGTCTTAGTTCTAAGAGTGAAGTCTCTTAGAGAAACGTTTAAACCAAGAGATAGAGACTTCTCGGGTTTAATATTTGATCTCGCAGGGTATAGAGGGGTGTTATCGAAAGCCCTGAAGCTCTATGTATATACATCTATTCTCTGGCAGGTTTCAATGGGTGTTGTAAATACCTACATGGCGCTCTACGTTATAGATGTCCTCGGGTTAAAGCCCCACTACTGGGGCTTGATCTCATCTATATCGACACTCGGGTCTATAGTGTCTTCACTATTTTTAATTGGTAGTAAAATCAGCGTTGAGAAGTATACTTTCGCATCCAGCCTTATATTGTCAACTTGCCTATTCCTATACGCAGTACCCTCATACATACAGAGTATTCTTGCCTCACTAACCACATTGTTAATTACGTCGGTGGTTTCAAGTATTTTCTCAAATATCCTCAGCTCTAGTCTATCGGCAAATCTAACGAGGATACTTCCAATTGAGTTAAGGGGTAGGGCAGTGGGTATACAGAGACTCCTGGATAACCTCGGTGCATCCATGAGCTCTCAAATCGCTGCTCTACTATATACTAGCCTCGGCCCGGCGAGATCCCTCATAGCCTCGGGGCTTATAGGTATTGGTAGTAGTCTATACTTATATACTATAATCTCACGTAGATCAATAGTAAGCTCGTAGTTGAAACAATCAACTGGAGTAGTGTAATGAATAGAACCACGTCTTTCTCGAAGCACTTACCCCTCAGTCTACTCACAGCCTTGATCGCGACGTGGGTGATACTGTAGGACTTGTCATATGGAGGAAGCAAGGATCCATCCGGTTGAACCCTCCCAAAGTTCTCCTTGTAGACGCCATTCATTAATCCCCTCATGAATAGAGCTAATTCAATAAAGTATAGTGTGAATGATGATACAGCGTACTTCTCGAAGTTCCAGTATATAGCTAGTGAAGCATATAATGCGCCAAATCCATATGTAAATGAATTCCCGGGAAAGCACTTTGCCGGGTACTTATTATATAGTAGGAATACCGATATAGAAGCTATAACTGGCGCTATTACATATAGTGCATCAATTCTATTAGTTACGGCAACGAGAATGACCGTGGTTGATAGTATGATCAAAGCCTGAGTAGCCTCTAAGCCATTATAACCAGCAATCATGTTGAATGCATTAGCAGCCCCTAGAACACCAATTGGAACAACTAGGAGAGGGTATAGTAAACCAAGCTCTATTGTTCCAATGATTGGTAGTTCAATGACACTAGTACCGGCTTTAACAACTATTAATGGAAGTGCAACGGGGATTGTGAGAAACACTCTTTTCAGCGGGGTAATACCCTTCTTCCAGCCAAGTAGGTCGTCGAAGAAGCCGAGTAGTCCCGCTATTAGTAGCGTAGTTGTTATTGATAATAGTGGAATAACATCTAATCTAGCATCTCCATACCTCTCTATGGCAATGTAAACCATTATGCCGAAAACCGTTGAGAGAATAACCCATAATCCACCAGCCTCAGCTACGTAGACTTCTCCCGGTTTATTCATGTCTCGACCAGTGAATCCGAGTCTATGAGCAGTCTTCAGCCACCAATCCATGAGTACCTTTGTTGAAACAGCGGAGACCAATATGGGTACCAGTAGGTCAATCAATACTACTCCACCTGCTCTCTCCACTCAGTGTTGAATAATGCATAGATCTCCTGGGCCCTCTTCTCTCCAACACCCTCGACGCTCATTAATTCATATATAGATGCGTTGGCGATATTTCTAAGAGTCTTAAACCTCTGTAGAAGCCTACGAGCTATTGTAGGCCCCACTAAACCCTCAGCTACGTATAGAATCCTCTCCTCAATACTCATAGGCTTCCTCTCAACCCTCATCCTCACGACTCTCTTCTCCTCTGTTTTACCTAGACTCTTAGATTTAGCCACTATCCACGCTATAGTGGCTTCTTTACTCGGAGTAAATAAAACGGGGATTTCAAGCTCTAGGATTATAGTATCTAATACTCTGAGAACGCTATGTATTCTCCAGTCCCTGTATACTTCGAGGTCTTCGAGAGAGCCCTCTATGAGGATCAATGGTTTGTGTCCATCAACTCTCGCAGCTTCCTTCAATAACCTAGACTGCTCCCAGACTCTATTATCTCTAATGCTATTCGCGAAGTCGTCAACGCTCTTCCTCTCAACTAGGATTGATTGCTTACCTGGGGAAGCTAGTAGTAGGAAGTCCCCTGCTTGTAGTGCTTGTACAGCTACTCTAAGGCCTTCCCTTGTAAGCATAGACTTGAACTCTGGGTGTTTTGCATCCTCTCTACTATCAATAATGACGTCTACTGGAACAAGTAGTTTAATAGACAATGAAGCCACCGTTAATTACTCAGTGTTATTATTATGGTAATGGTTTAAAAGACGCATATCTCCAATGCATCATCAACAACAATATCACTAATAGTATTATAAACCCCAGAGCAATCATTAAAATCGTTGAAAACCTGAATTTTGGAAGCCCAGTGGCCAGTGTTGGCGTGTTATTCGTGTACTCTGAGAGAGTATTCGTGGTGGGTGTCTCGACTGACTGTGTTGTCCTCGTCTCTATTGGCGTCGTAGTGGTGGTATTGTATCCTGCCTTTGAGTAGAGGAATAAAAGCGCTTTCTCCAATAATTCTCCTCCACTAAATAATGACTTATACTCCTCCTCGCTGAACACCGCGAATACCTGTGTGGCGTTTAGTTTTCTATGGAGTTCTAGAAACTCCTCTACTTCTTCGCGTGGTACTTCAATTATGGTGGTGTATGATTCGAAGATAAATGGGTATACGAGCATTGAGCCCGCTAGGAAGTCTGTGGATAGCCAGCCATACCCGGGTATGTAGGCGTATAGGAATGCGTGGGGTCCATTGTTTAAGAATATATACTTGGCTTTTTCAACGGGGATTGTTATGTTGAGCCCCTTTACGTATAGGTAGCCGGAGGCCTGTACAGCTGGTATATTGTAGTGGTATAGCATACTTGCAAGTACTCTCGTTAAGTCGTCGCAATCTCCTCTCCTAGAGTCAACAACTTCATCAATACTCCTAGGTGTAGCGGATGGATCGTAGGTAAAGTAGACATTATACACGAAGTAGGCGCTCGTAGAGACTAATCCTAGTGTGCTTAAATCACTCGTATTCAAGCCATAATTACTCCTCAACCAGTCCTCATATGCAGGTATGACTACTTCCTCAACTTTCCTATTCCCCTGCCCAATGTAGTCACGCTTGATCTCCTCGGGTATAAAGTTGATGCCAAATGGATTAATCCCCGGGTTAGTCAACCCAGATCTTAGGGTATTAAGGGCATCCTCCATGGATCTACTGCAAACTTCAACTCTTACAATGAAGAAACCAGTGTAGCTAGAGCCCTGTGAGACATTGAAGTAGTAGTAGTTGATAGTGGAATTGAAGCCCAAGTTATATGCAATAATAGGTGTAACTGTTTGATTGAAACCACCAATCAATGTAATATTTTGAGGAGTCTCCAGTACAAGTGTATCACTAACACCCGAATCATAGACAACAATACCGTTGAAAAAGTAGAATACACTACACTCAAAGCCACTAGAAGACTCTGCACTCACAGCCGGGATTAGGGCCTCAGCGAGAACAACCATTAGTAACAATAGGTGGTGGAGCCTAAGCACGGGTAAACACCCTCTACGTACTCAATAATTCCACATACCCACTAATAAATCACTAAATTAATTAACACGCATACCCATCAATAGAACATCACAACTCACTGAAATAAGAGCCCCACTGTGGAAACCCAGATAAATAAGCAACCACAAGTACTCCAATAAATACACGACAATAATAATACAAAATTCCCTAAAAAACAGGGAAGATCAAGGGCTACATAGAAACAAATAGAGTGAAAAAGAACAATACAAACCCAGTAACACATAAACAAAATAAGAAAATACAGCACAGAGACAAGAGAGATCATCCCTGAAAACCAGGGAATCAACATGATCGCACTCCATGATCTCTTTTGATCAGACCCCCATGATCACCATGAATAAAGCTTATAAACCCCTCCATTCTTATAGAAACATGAATCCAATATTAAGAAACCCACATCAAGGATCAAGCTTAGAATCCAATACAAAGAATTGAAAGATCTACGTTATGG